>JBIOVW010000020.1:0-6615 GCA_044867945.1 Nakamurella sp.
CCCCCGAGAAGACCATCGCCGCCGTCGCCGACCACGGCGACATCACCGGCAACACCATTTCCGGCGCCCAGGCTGGTGCCGATCCAAGATCAGTGTTCGCCGGCCTGGAAGCCCTCGGCGTCGACCTCACCGACGTGTTCGACGTGTTGGAGACCGAGGGGGTCGACAAGTTCATCAAGTCCTGGGAAGAACTGCTCGACTCCGTGTCCGAGGAGCTGGCCAAGCACAAGCACTGAAACACTGCTCGCCGCAGGGGCTAGAGCCGGCTGCGCCGGCACTGACCATTCAACACTGCACCGATCGGCCCTGATGGAAGGACCTCACGATTCCATGGTGTCCGCACTGAACCGGCTGGCCCCCGTGGTGAACCCGCTGCGGGACCCCCGCGACAAGCGCCTGCCGCGAATCGCGGGGCCGTCCGGCATCGTGATCTTCGGGGTCACCGGCGACCTCGCCCGCAAGAAGCTGATGCCGGCGATCTACGACCTGGCGAACCGGGGGCTGCTGCCGCCCGGTTTCGCCCTTGTCGGGTTCGCCCGCCGGGACTGGACGAACGAGAACTTCGCCAAGGTGGTGCACGACGCCGTCCGGGAGCACGCCAGAACCCCGTTCTCCGAGGACGTCTGGCGGCACCTGGCGGAGGGCTTCCGGTTCGTTCAGGGCGCGTTCGACGACGACGACGCCTTCGACACGCTGGCCCAGACCCTGCTCGACTTGGACCGGGTGCGCGGCACCGGCGGCAACCACGCCTTCTACTTCTCCATCCCGCCGGGCGCGTTTCCGGTGGTGCTCAAGCAGCTCAAGCGGTCCGGGCTGTGCGAGCCGCACGGTGAGGAGTGGCGCCGGGTGGTGATCGAAAAGCCGTTCGGGCACGACCTGCGGTCCGCGCAGGAGCTGAACAGCCTGGTCGGCGAGGTGTTCCCGGAATCGAGCGTGTTCCGGATCGACCACTACCTGGGCAAGGAGACCGTCCAGAATCTCCTGGCGCTGCGGTTCGCCAATCAGCTGTACGAACCGATCTGGAACAACAACTACGTCGACCATGTGCAGATCACCCAGGCCGAGGACATCGGGGTGGGCGGCCGGGCCGGCTATTACGACGGCATCGGCGCGGCCCGCGACGTCATCCAGAACCACCTCCTGCAGCTGATGGCCCTGACCGCGATGGAGGAGCCGGTCACCTTCCGGCCCAACGACCTGCGCCGGGAGAAGGTCAAGATCCTGTCCGCGGTGCAGCTGCCCAAGGACCTGGCCTCCGGCAGTTCCCGTGGCCAGTACGCCGGCGGCTGGCAGGGCGCCAGCAGGGTGCTCGGCTACCTGGAGGAGGACGGCATCTCGCCCTCCTCGACGACCGAGACGTACGCGGCGGTCAAGCTGCTGATCGGGAACCGCCGGTGGGCGGGGGTGCCGTTCTACCTGCGCACCGGCAAGCGGCTTGGCAAGCGGGTCTCGGAGATCGCGGTGGTCTTCAAGTGCGCGCCGCACCTGCCGTTCTCCCGGTCGGACACCGAGGAACTCGGGTCCAACATGCTGGTCATCCGGGTGCAGCCGGACGAGGGCGTGACGATCCGGTTCGGCTCCAAGGTGCCCGGGCCGTCGATGGAGGTCCGCGACGTCTCCATGGACTTCTCCTACGGTCAGTCGTTCACCGAGGCCTCCCCCGAGGCCTACGAGCGGCTCATCCTTGACGTGCTGCTGGGTGAGCCGTCACTGTTCCCCCAGGACCGCGAGGTGGAGCTGTCCTGGGAGATCCTCGACCCATTCGAGAAGCACTGGGGCAGGGCCGGGTCGAAGCTGGAGCAATACCCGCCGGGGTCCTGGGGACCGCCCAGCGCCGATGCGATGATGGCCAAGGACGGTCGGCGGTGGCGCCGCCCGTGAAACACCAGTCAGCGCCTCATTCTTCCGGTCTCGACGCGGGGAGCCGCCGGTGATCATCGACCTGCCCAGCACGACGTCCTCCAAGATCAACCGGGCCATGCTGGACCTGCGGGAACAGGGCGGCTCGGTGGCGCTGTCCCGGGTGCTCACGCTGGTCATCGTCACCGAGGACGGGCAGGCAGAGGACCCGATCGCGGCGGCCAACGCGGCCTCGTTCGAGCATCCCTGCCGGGTCATCGTGGTCGCCCGGGGCGCCAAGCGGGCGTCCCCCCGGATGGACGCGCAGATCCGGGTCGGCGGTGATGCCGGCGCCAGCGAGGTGATCGTGCTGCGGCTCTACGGCTCGCTGGTCGACCACGGCGCCTCGGTGGTCACGCCGCTGCTGCTGGCCGATTCACCGGTGGTGGTGTGGTGGCCGGGCGAGGCCCCGGAGGTGCCTGCGGAGGATCCGATCGGCATCCTCGGCGACCGCCGGATCACCGACGCGAACTCCGCCAAGCGACCGATCGCGCAGCTGGCCAAGCGTCGGAACACCTACCGGCCGGGCGACACCGACATCGCCTGGACCCGGATCACCCGTTGGCGAGGCCTCCTCGCCTCGGCCCTGGACCAGCCGCCGCACGAGCGGGTCACCGAGGTGACGGTGTCCGGATCCGCCGACTCCCCCTCGACGGACCTGCTCGCGGCCTGGCTGGGCCTGGCCTTGCGCTGCCCGACCAAGCGGGTGAAGGCGCCCACCAAGGTCGGCTTCGGAGTGCATTCGGTGACACTGGCCCGCCGCGGCGGGCCGATCACTCTGGTCCGCCCTGAGGGCACGACGGCCCAGCTCACCATGGTCAACCAGCCGGAACGGTCGATCTCGCTGCCCCGGCGGACCCTGCGGGAGTGCCTGTCCGAGGAGCTGCGGCGGCTGGACGCCGACGAGGTGTATGCCGAGGTGCTCACCAAGGGTCTTCCGTTGGTCAACGCGAGTGCGCCGGCCAGGTCCACGCGCGGGAGGCCGGCGGCGGGCGGAGACGGGGGCAGCACCCGGACCCCCCGCAGCCGCAGAGCCGCCGCCGAAGCCCCGGCGAAGGCGCCCGCCCGACCGACCGACCGGCGGCGCAAGGCCGAGCAGCCGCCCGCCGGCGGCGACGGAGCCGCACCCGTCGAGCAGGCCGCGGTGGCGCAGTCATGACCGGACGGCCCGAGGTCGTCATCCACGCCAACGCCGACCTGCTGGCGGCGACCACCGCCGCGCGGTTGGTGACCAAGCTGGTGGACATCCAGTCCACCGGTCGGGTCCCCGTCGTCGCGCTCACCGGCGGCGGTGTCGGGATCAGCACCCTGACGCACCTGAACGACTCCCCCGCGCGGGACGCCGTCGACTGGTCCCGGGTGGAGATTCTTTGGGGCGACGAGCGTTTCGTGCCGTCGGCAGACCCCGAGCGCAACGCCGGGCAGGCGATGGACGCGCTGCTGGACCATGTCAAGGTCGACCGGGCGCGGGTGCATGTCATGGCTGCGTCGGACGGTCGGTTCGGTGATGATGTCGATTCAGCCGCGGCTTCCTATGCCGACATCGTCGACGGTCTTGACACCATCGACCTGGTGATGCTCGGCATGGGACCCGAGGGCCACGTCGCGTCGGTGTTTCCGGAGTCACCCGCGGTGTATGACACGCGGTCGGTGGTCGCCGTGCGCAACTGTCCCAAGCCGCCGCCGACCCGGATCTCGCTGACCCTGCCGACGATCCGCCGGGCGACCGAGGTGTGGATCATCACCGCCGGTGCCGGCAAGGCCGGCGCGGTCGCGCTTGCCTTCGGCGGGGCCGGCGAGGTGGCGCTCCCAGCCGCCGGCGCGACCGGGCGGGCCAGGACGCTGTACCTGCTGGACCGCGAGTCGGCGTCCGCGTTGCCCGCCGGTATCTCCCGGGCGCCGGTGTCCTGAGACCCTCACCACATGATCGGTCGAGTCGGGGTTTCGGGCGCAGTACGGTCGCTAGTGTCCCCGCGACAGGCCACATTGCGGCGGCCAGGTGGTCGCCACCGAGGAGGAGTTCTTCATGAGCAAGGCACCGGTCACGGTCACGGTCACCGGAGCGGCAGGCCAAATCGGTTACGCGCTGCTGTTCCGCATCGCGTCCGGAGTCATGTTGGGCCCGGACACCCCGGTCACCCTCAACCTCCTCGAGATCACCGCGGCGCTCAAGGCCGCCGAGGGCACCGCGATGGAGCTGGACGACTGCGCGTTTCCGCTGCTGGCCGGCATCAACATCACCGATGACCCGCGAAAGGCGTTCGACGGCGCGAACATCGGCCTGCTGGTCGGCGCCCGGCCGCGAGGCCCGGGGATGGAACGGGCCGACCTGCTGGAGGCCAACGGCGGCATCTTCAAGCCGCAGGGCGCGGCGATCAACGACGTCGCCGCTGACGACATCCGCGTGCTGGTGGTGGGCAACCCGGCCAACACCAACGCGCTGATCGCGCAGAGCCACGCCCCGGACGTCCCGGCCGAGCGGTTCTCCGCGATGATGCGGCTGGACCACAACCGAGCCAAGACCCAGGTCGCCAAGAAGCTGTCTGTGCCGGTATCCGAGGTCACCAAGATGACGATCTGGGGCAACCACTCCGCGTCCCAGTACCCGGACCTGTTCCACGCCGAGGTGAACGGCAAGCCGGTCGCCGATCAGGTCGATCAGGCCTGGCTGAAGAGTGAGTTCATCCCGACCGTGGCCAAGCGCGGTGCGGCGATCATCGACGCCCGCGGCGCCTCCTCCGCCGCGTCCGCGGCGAATGCGGCGATCGATCACGTGAACTCCTGGGTGCTGGGCACCCCCGCCGGTGACTGGGTGTCCTCGGCGATCGTCTCCGACGGGTCCTACGGCATCCCGCAGGGCCTGATCGCGGGCGTCCCGGTGACCTCGTCCGGTGGTGCGTGGGAGGTCGTGCAGGGCCTGCAGATCGACGACTTCTCCCTGGCCCGGATCGACACCTCGGTCAATGAACTCGCCGACGAGCGGGACGCGGTGAGGTCGCTGGGACTCATCTGACGCTGAGGTCGAGCGCTGATGGCATAGTTGTGGCATGGGCAGAATACGACTCAGCACAACCGTCGACGCCGATCTGCTCCAGGCGGCTCGAGGCATCCGGCTGGGTACCACCGATGCCGCCATGATCGACGAGGCCCTGCAGGCACTGCTCGCGCGACACCGTTCGGCCGAGGTCGACGCGAGCTACGCCGCGTACGACGAACATCCGTTGGATGAGCCGGACGAGTGGGGTGATCTGGCGTCGTTCCGGGAGGCCGCAGCGCGGTCGTGACCGCGCTGCCGGCCCGCGGCGAGGTGTGGTGGTGCGAGATGGCCGAGATCGGCCGGCGCCCGGTCGTCGTACTTTCCCGCGACGCGGTGATCCCTCGACACCGCCGCGCACTCGTCGCTCCGTGTACGACAACGATCCGAGGACTGGTCAGCGAGGTAGGACTGGAGCCGGGCGAGGACCCGATCCCCCGCCGGTCGGCGGTCAACCTTGATTCGGTCGAGAGCGTCTCGGTCGCGGTCCTCGTCGAGCGGATCGGCCGGTTGGCGGACACTCGCATGCGCCAGATCTGCGCGGCCCTGGCCGTCGCGGTGGACTGTGCAGGCTGAGGCCCGGAAACCCCGTGGCCTGAGCAAATCACCGGCCGGGTCGCTCCGCCCGGATGCTCCGCCGAACCTCCCGTGCGCCGGTCACGGTGGGTTGCTCGCGCCACCAGGCCCGACCCACGTCGATCAGCCAGACCGGGAACGCAAGGTAGGCCGGCAGTCCGGCCACCGCTGCCACCCCGAGCACCGCGAACTGCCCGACCGACGCGGGGGGCAGCAGCAGGCCGGCCAGCGCCACGCCCGTCGCGGCCAGCGCGGCGATCGCGATCAGTTCTCCCGCCCGAGCCGTCCGCGGCGGCAGCACCTGGGCATGTCCGGCGGACCAACTCGCCCGCCAGAGCCAGCCGAAGATGACCGGAAGACCGACACCGGCCACCACGAACTGGGTTTCCAGAGTGATCACCCCGGCCACCAGCATCGGTCCGGCGAGGGCGAACGCGGACGAGGCGAGCACACCGGCGACGCAGAGCACACCCAGCAGCCGATCGGCCGGAACCTTGCGGCCCACGTAGACGATCACCGGGATCAGCGCGGCCATCGACACCGACCCGACGATGTCGTTCGCCGGGCCCAGCCACTCCCAGGGTCCGGCGTGACCCGCCTCCCAGGGCCGGGCCAGCGCGTAGTACAGCACCAGGCAGCCGTTGGCGATGACACCGGCCACTCCGGCGACGACCGCGGAGACCGCGGCGGCTCGCCGGAACAGGCGCCTGTTCATCGCGGCGAACCCGCCGGAACCAGCGGCGCCAGAGCGTCGTCGACAATGGCGTGGGCGTCGTAGCCGGCGATCTCCCGTTGGATCCGAGCGGCGCTGCGCCGGAACGACGGGTCCACGACCACCCGGGCCACCGCGGCCCGCATCGCCCGCGGAGTGGGTCGCTCCGTGCGCAGGTCGATGCCCAGGCCGTGATACGCGAGGTGGGCGTTGTTGTCGTTCTTGCCCTCCCGGGTGCCCGCCCCGACGACCGGCACACCGTGACTGAAACCGGCCAGCAGGCTGCCACTGCCGCCGTTGCAGACGAACACATCGACGTGCGGCAGCACCGCGTCGAAGTCGATCCAGTCCTCGATCAGGACGTCCGGGCCGTCGTACAGCGGCCGGAGCTCCC
>JBIOVW010000021.1:0-3968 GCA_044867945.1 Nakamurella sp.
GCGACCGTCGGCTGACCGGACACCAGGATCCGGTATCCGCCGTCGACCGACCGGAGCTCGACGATCCGATCGAGCGCGACCAGGTATCCGCGGTGCACCCGGACGAACCCCGCCGGCGCCCATTCCTCCTGCAGCACGGCCAGCGGGGTACGGATCAGGTGGCTGCCGCCGCCGGCGACGTGCAGGCGGGCATAGTCCCCCTGCGCCTCGGCCCAGCACACCGACGACCGCGGCACGAACCGGGTGCTGCCGGCCAGGTCGACGGCGATCATCACCTCCTGGTTGCCCGACCGGGCCGCCGGGTCCTGCCTCGCCGCCGGCGGCACCGGCACGTCCGTCGACGGTCGGCTGCCGGTGCGCCGCCGATCCACTTCGGCGGCCGCGTCGCGGGCGGCGCAGAACCTGGTGACCGCCTCCGCCAGCCGGGCGGCGCGGACCGGTTTGAGCAGGTAGTCGACAGCACCGATCTCGTAGGCCTCGACCGCCCGGTTGTCGTGCGCGGACAGAAAGGCGACGGCCGGCGGTCGGGGCAGCCCGGACAGCACCCGCGCCAGATCGACGCCGTCCCACCCGGGCATGGCGATGTCCAGCAGCACGGCGTCCGGGATCGGCGCGTCCTGGTCGGTGCGAGTGAGCAGAGCCAATGCCTCGGCCGCATTTCCCGCCGTCAGGATCGTGTCGACCCGCGGATCGCCACGCAGCAGGTAGGCGACTTCGTCCAGGGCCGGCGCCTCGTCGTCCACCGCGAGCACCACCAGCCCGCCCGCGGCCGGGCGGTCGGCGGGACGGTCCCGTCGAGCCTGGTCACCGACTCCTGGACGCACCCGTTCCTCCCGCCGCATCTGCGCACCGCACCGTCGGCGCTGCCTGACTGCATCCTGACCGCTGCCGGAATGCCGGACAACCCCGGCGTCATGCCAGGTACCCGAAACGTCGTCCGGTCATGCCTGCGCCGAGGCGTCAGCGGGCGGCGGACACCCCCGGCGCGAACTTGGGCAGCCGGACGATGACCTTGGTGCCGGCTTCCGGAGCGGTTTCCACCACCAGCCCGTAGTCCTCGCCGAAGGCCGCCCGCAGCCGGTCGTCGACGTTGCCAAGGCCGACATGGTCGGCCTCGTCCGTGTCGTGCCGGCCCACCATCTCCGGGTCCATGCCGACGCCGTCGTCCTCCACGCTGATCACGCAGTCGGGTCCGACGTCCTCCGCGGTCACCACGACGGTGCCGCCGTCCGGCCGGCCGGCCAGCCCGTGCCGGACCGCGTTCTCCACCAGCGGCTGGATCGACAGGAACGGCACGTTCACACCCAGCACCTCCGGAGCGATCGTCCACCGGATCCGCAGCCGGTCGCCGAACCTGGCCCGTTCCAGGATCAGGTACTTCTCGATGTTGCCCAGTTCGTCGGCGAGGGTGGTGAACTCGCCGGCCTGCCGGAACGAGTACCGGGTGAAATCGGCGAACTCCAGCAGCAGCTCCCGGGCACGGTCGGGATCGCTGCGGACGAAGGCAGCGATGGTGGTCAATGCGTTGTAGATGAAGTGCGGCGAGATCTGCGCGCGCAACGCCCGCACCTCGGCCCGAGCCAGGTCGGCGCGGGAGGTGTCGAGATCGGCCAGTTCCAGCTGAGTGGTGATGAATCGGGACGTCTCGTCGGCCGCCCGGATCAGGTAGGGCCCGACGGCGGAACCGGTGAGCACGACCAGCGCCCCGGCCCGCTCCCCCGACGCGATCAGCGGAACGATCACCGCCCTGGTCACCGGGCAACCCGGCTCGTCGCACGGCGCGAGGGTGGCCAACTGCCGGCGATCGGCGCGCAGCGCGACCCGGACCGTCTCGACGACCTCGTCGACGTGATACCCGCCCGCCCCGTGTGCGCCGAGCGAGCGGCCGTGCGGGTCGCACAGCGCCACCCCGGGAGTTTCCAGCAGCGCGAGCAGGTACGGCAGGGCCAGCGCGGCCGACTCGGGCGTCAGCCCCTCCCGCAGCGGGGGCGCGGCCAGTCCCGCGGTCCGCAGGGCCTGCGCGGCGGCCCGTACGCCGGGCGGGTCAAGCATGCGACGCCGCACCCACCGGCCGCCGAGCAGGGCGACGACGACAAGGCCGACCAGCAGCGTGCCGACCAGCAGCAACGCGTTTGTCGTTGTCACCCAAGGCTTCCCGTCTCGTCATGCGCGCCCGGAGCAGGCATTCCGGCGGCGTTCCGTTTTCGTGCGTCACTTACTTTATGAACAAACCAGTGACCTTCGGACGGCTTCCCGGGATGGTTTCACCAGTCCCCCCGCCACTGAAGTCCATTGGAGAGTGTCAATGTCGACAGCAACGAATCCCCCGACGGGTTCCGGCGCAGACGTCGCCGACAGGCCCAAGCGCAAGAAGGTCAGCACCCACTGGTTGTACGTCGCGGTCATCGTCGCGGTGGTGGCCGGGGTCGCGGTCGGCCTGATCTTCGGCAAGGACGCCGCAGGACTGTCCGTGATCGGCACCGGGTTCGTCAACCTGATCAAGATGATGATCGCACCGATCATCTTCTGCACGATCGTGCTGGGCATCGGCTCGGTCCGCAAGGCCTCGCAGGTCGGCAAGGTGGGCGGGATCGCCCTGCTCTACTTCGTGGTGATGTCCACGTTCGCCCTCGGGCTTGGGCTGCTGGTGGGCAACCTGGTCCACCCCGGTGACAGCCTGCAGGCCGCCGCGTCGTCCGCCAGCTACACGGTTCCCGAGGCCGCCGAGAGTTCCGGGAACTTCTTCCTCGACATCATCCCGCACTCCCTGCTCGGCGGGCTGACCGAGGGCAACGTGCTGCAGGCGCTGTTCGTCGCGCTGCTGGTCGGTTTCGCCACCCAGGCCCTGGGCCGCAAGGGTGAGCCGATCCTGAACGCGATCACCGTGCTGCAGCGGCTGGTCTTCAAGATCCTGGCCGGCATCATGTGGCTGGCCCCGATCGGCGCCTTCGGCGCCATCGCCGGTGTCGTCGGCAACGCAGGCTGGTCCGCCATCGGTGCGCTGTCGCTGTTCGTCGCGGTCTTCTACGCCACCTGCGTCGTCTTCATCGTGTTCATCCTGGGCGGCCTGCTGAAGATCACCACCGGCCAGTCGATCTTCAAGGTGCTGTACTACCTGCGCCAGGAGTACCTGCTGATCGTCGCCACCAGCTCGTCCGAGACCGCACTGCCCCGGCTCATCGCCAAGCTGGAGCACCTGGGCATCTCCAAGCCCGTCGTCGGCATCGTGGTGCCCACCGGCTACTCGTTCAACCTGGACGGCACCGCGATGTACCTGACCATGGCCTCGCTGTTCATCGGCAACGCCATGGGCACTCCGCTGACCTGGGGCGAGCAGCTGTCCCTGCTGCTGTTCATGATCATCGCGAGCAAGGGTGCCGCCGGGGTCACCGGTGCCGGCCTGGCCACCCTGGGTGGCGGCCTGGCCTCACACCGCCCCGACCTGGTCCCCGGTGTCGGCCTGATCGTCGCGGTCGACCGGTTCATGAGCGAGGCCCGTGCGCTGACCAACTTCTCCGGCAACGCCATCGCCACCATGGTCATCGGCCACTGGGTCAAGGAGGTCGATTACGACCAGACCAAGCGGGTCTTCTCCGGCGAGGATCCCTTCGACGACGCCGACATGCTCGACGAGCACTCGGCCGCCGAACACAGGGCAGACGTCGACTCCTACAAGCACAAGGACAAGGAGCTGGTGAGCCACTGAGCGCAGGTCCCCGCGGTCATCCCGGGGGCGCATTACGAAGCGGCGGCGAGGACACCCTCGCCGCCGCTTTCGGCTCGACCGGGGCCGGCGACCCGGGCTGTTCGACCACCGGCGCGCGGGAGAAAACCGCGAACAACGCGATCAGCAGCGCGATCCGCCCCCACACGCCGATCAGCACCGCCTGCGGGACGAACGAGTCCCAGGTGGTGTCCGGCAGCCCGCTGTTGATCAGGTACTGCCAGCGGAAGAAGCCGATGCCGAT
>JBIOVW010000022.1:0-2672 GCA_044867945.1 Nakamurella sp.
CGGAGCTCCCGGGTCAGCCGAGCGCTCCCGGTCGCCACCAGCACGCGGAACCCGCTGCCACCCAGCGCCTTGAGCGTCGGCACGATCAGCTTTTCCGGATCGTGGTTGTCGACGGTGCCCTGGGACACCAGAACGGTGCGCCGGCCGTCCGATCCGACACCGGCGGGCAAGGCCGGCGGCGGCCGGGAGGGATCCCGGTACGGCCGGCACACGCCGAGGAAGTGTTGCTTGGGGTCGGAGTGTGCGCGGCAGTAGGCCAGTCCCGGGACGCCGTTGAGGAAGCACACGTCGGACACTCGAACCGCCTCGTCGAAGACCGACCAGGTGATGGCCGGGAGGCCGTTGGCGGCCAGTGCTACGTTGTAAGCAGCCCGCAGCTGCCGGTTGACCATCACATCCATCGCCCGCTTCAGGCCGCGGTAGGCCCACCGCCGCACCGGACCGTCGGCCGGGCGGAGTCCGAGAAATGGCGGCGGGACGTTCGGATCGTCGCTCATCGACTCCCAGCCCGGCTCCAGCACCGCGACCCGCTTTCCGAGACATTCACGGACCAACCGGGCCCCGTAGAACGCCGCGTCGCAGAACAGCAGGTCGAACGGGAACTCCCGGTCGATCTCGACGATGTCCTCGAAGTAGGCCGCGACGTTGCTGAAGAAGATCTTCTCGCCGTCGAAGCGGATCAGGGCGGGCCCGCGCAGGCCGGCCCGTTCGGGGAACAGCGCCGGGAGGTTCTCCCCGGTGATCTCGGTCGAGCGCCGGAACGGGTACGACGGGATGGCCATCCGCGCGAGCCTGGACGACATGCTCGCGCCGGTGTACCACCGCACGTCGTGGCCGACCGACTTCAGGTGCACGGCGATACCGGAGAGCGGGTTGAAGTGGCCGTCTGCGGACACACAGGCGAACAGGATCCTCATGATTCACTCCGGTCGGTTGTCGGCCGGGCCGCCGCCCAGCATGAAGGGGGTCGAAACGCCCTGGTAGGTCAGGTGCACGACCATGCCCTGGGTGGCGTGCTCCAGGTTGTGGCAGTGCGCCATCCAGATCCCCGGGTTGTCGGCGCGCAGCAGCACCGTCCACACCTCGCCGGGTTGCACGTCGAATGTGTCCAGCCACAGTGGACTCCCGCGCACCGCCTCGCCGTTGCGGGATTCCACCAGCACCCTGTGCCCATGCGGGTGCATCGGATGGGTCTCGCCGCCGCGGTTCACCACCGTCAGCCGCAGCAGGTCGCCCTCGCCCACCGGGATCGGCGGGACGAACGGGTGCACCTCACCGTTCACCGTCTGGGCCAGCGTCGGGATTCCGTTCAGGAACCGGAACTGCCGGTCCAGCACGAGGACGGCCTCCCGGGTCACCTGGTCGCGGCTGAACCCGGCAGTCGGCGCGGAGCTGCCGTAGTCGAGCAGGTCCAGGTCCGCTCCGTCGACGAAGGACGCCATGCCCGCGGCCGGGGCATCGATGGGCGACAGCCGCAGGCCCGTCTCGGGCGCACCCTCGACCCCGAAGGCCACCGGGCCGTCGGGCATCGCGAACGTCACGTCGTACCGGCCACCGGCCGGGATCCGCAGCACCTGTCCGCCGACCGGCGTCGGCCCGGTCAGGTCCGTCCCGTCGACCGCGGTCACGGTCACCGCGGTGCCGTCCGCCGAGATCCGGTGCGGGATCGGGTCGGTGTTGATCAGCCGGACCCGTACCGGCTCCCCCGGAGCCACCGTCCGGGCCAGCACCCCGTCGGTGTCGCCCAGCACCGGAATGCCGTCGAACGTGTGCACCGGCACCACCAGGTCGGTGACCGCCTGCGCGGCAACGGGATCCACGATCAGCGCACCGAACAGGCCGCGCGCCACCGCCTCGGACGACACCTGGTGCGCGTGGTACCAGTACGTTCCCGGATCGGTCGCAACGAACCGGTAGATGAACGACTCCCCCGGCGCCACCGCGTCCTGGGTCACGCCGGCGACCCCGTCCTCGCCGTTCGGCACCCGGTAGCCGTGCCAGTGCAGGGTGACGCCGTCGGCGATGTCCGCATTGGTCACCGTCACCTCGACCAGATCGCCTGTCCGCACCCGGATCTCGGGACCGGGCAGGGAGCCGAAGGTCCAGGCGTCGACGACCCGGCCGGACGGCAGGGTGACCTGCTGCTGCCGGGCGGTCAGCGCGAACCTGACCACCGGACCCGACCCCGGGTCGCCCGAAGTGCGCAGCTCGGCGACCGAGACCGCATCGCCTGAAACCACCGCGCCGCCGCCCGACCCGCCGGCGGCGAGGTGACCGGCCGCATGGTGATCAGCCGCTGCCCCGATGACCACGGGCTGCAGGTGGCGGTAGAAGGCGATGCCGGCGGAGGCCAGCAGGGGCACCACACACAGCAGCACCAGGCTCGCGCGAACACCGCGATGACTCCGCCCGGTGATTCCCAGCCAGGTCAGCCCGGACAAGCCGACAACCAGGAGAACCAGCACGGCACCGGGGACGATCCCGACCGGATAACCGACCACGAAAGCGACCAGCAGACCGGCGGCCGAACCGTACCCCGCGATGAACAGTCCGGCCCCGACCCGCCTGGCGACCGGCTCGTCGAGCCGACCGGTCACGGAGTGGATCAGTGCCGGCCCGGCCACCACCGCCGCGGCCGTCGTGGTGATCAGCGCCAACGGCAGTGCGAGCAG
>JBIOVW010000023.1:0-2319 GCA_044867945.1 Nakamurella sp.
GATGGGTCGGGTTGATTCAGGGGACGCGCTCCGGGTCGAACCGCACGCTCATCTCGCGAGTGGTCTCCTTCCGATACCGCGTGGCCCACCGAGGCGGCACCGCACCACCGCCTTCAACCGAAAACGCCCACCACGCAGCGGTTCACTCGGCTCGGAACAGCCCACGACTCAGGAAGAACCCGCATCGATCGGCTCCGCCGGCTCCTCACCCGCCGGCTCCACGACCAGCGCCCGACCCTGATACGGCGCGAGCGGCACGGCCAGGTGACGGTCGCCGTCCACGACGGCGCGGTAGTCGTCGTCCAACCCGTCCACCACTGCGCAGCCCGGCGTGAGGTGGTCGGAGACGACCTGGGCGATCACCTGCGCCGGGGAGAAGTTCAGCACGGTCAGCTGGATCAGCCCGCGGGCGGTGAAGATGACCATCACCAGCACCGCCGGATCCGCGACGTCCGGCACCTCCAGCAGCGCGCCGGTGGCGGTACCGAGCTGCTTGCGGACGACGAGCACGCGGCCGAGCCCGCGGGCGAAGGACTCCGGGTCGGCCAGCTGCTCGGGTAGCGTCCCGTACAGGCTGCGCACCCGCGGCATGCCTGAGGAGGAGGCGGCGGCGTCCGGGTTGGCGCCCATCAGGTCGTGGGCACCCCGGTGGATCCAACGGGTGTCGCCGTCGCGGATCAGGGCCTGCACGTGTCCAGGGTCGAGGGTGACGTTCCCCACGAGGTCCCAGCCGGACAGGGCGAACACGCCGGGCTGCAGCGCGTTGTACATGGCCAGCAGCAGGTGGCCGCGCCGGATGTCGGCGATCTGCCCGGCGGACGCCGCGGCCGGGTCGGCGACGCCCTGGGTCGCGGCGATGATCGTCGCCACCGTGCAGGCGATCCCGTTCTGCGTGAACACCAGATTGTAGTCCGCAACGGGTTCGGTGAGCTTGTCCCGCAGCGTCTGTCGGATGTGCTCGGCAAGATCGGCGCCCAGATACTCACGACCGCCGAGGGTGTAGCTCTCATCCTTATGCCTGGTCGCGAAATGCACGAGCTCGTAAGTCATCTCGTCGTGGTTCTGCAGCGCGTGGACCAGCGATCCCTGGTCGATGCCGATCCGCATCGCCTCCCGCAGGGTCAGCCGTAGGAACTCGGTGTCCCCGGTGACGAATGCGTGGTGGTAGGCGGGACGGGTGACGAAATCGTAGGACAGATCCGGGCCGGCCTGGGAGGTCGCCTTGATGTCGTCCATCGTCAGATTCAGTTCCTGAAAGGTGAATCCGCCCACCTTGCGGACCATGCTGCCGATCAGCTGATTCGCCGCCTCCGACAACGGATGGCCCTCGGACCAGGCGGGCTGCTCCTCCGCGCTCTTCTCCACCCCGAGGAATCCGTTTGCGTCCAGCCGGAGTCCGGACGATCCCAGGTCGACCAGGGAGTGCATGGCGTCGCCGAGGACCAGCCGCATCCCGGAGCACGTCGGGTCGAGCCAGTTGATCGACGGCTGACCCGACTTGAAGTAGTGCAGATACACCCAGCGCCTGAGCCGACCGTCGGTGTCATGGACGGGCCGGGTGACGCTCCAGTTCGTCTCCTTGACGCCCGGCTCGAAGAAGATCACCCGCTGCATCTGCCCGATGATGTAACCCGTTTCCTGCAACGCCTTCTCGGTGGCGGCATCGATGTTCACCGAGTCCTGCCCCGGCGGCACGTCGGGCAGCAGATGCCAGTCCTCCTCCGGGATGTCGACCATGTGGTAGATGCCGGGGTAGTCCTTGTGGTTCATCTCGGCGAGCCGGAAGTCGGGCCCCTTGCCGGTGTGCCCGGGCACGATGTCGTCGATGATCACGCCGTCGTGCGCGATCGCCTCCGCGCACATGACGCGAAAGTCCTTCTCGGTGCCGAACAACGGATCCAACGCCATGCTGATCCGATCGAAGTGTCCGTCCACGCTGGCGGTGAAGTCCCACCCGGTGATCCCGCCGGCCCGCTTGACCGGGCCGATGTGGATCGCCTCCACCCCGATCTGCTCGAAGGTGCCCCACAGGCCCTCGTCGCCCAGGGCGGCGAGGTAGGACTGCCCCGGTGCGGTGATCAGTGACAGCGGGTAGGCGGTGAACCACACCGACGCCCGGTCCACCGCGGCCCGCGGATTCGGGTAGGCGTACGGGTTGAGCCACATGCCGGCCTGCCCGGACAGCTGGCGGGCGACGTTGTTGGCGTCGCCGAGCATGGACATGTTCTCGAGCCACTCGACGTAGGCCCGGTTGCGGCCGTCCGCGGCGAAGGGTGGCGGCGCCTCGTTCAGGTGGTGCAGTCGCGCCCGCGGGCCGTG
>JBIOVW010000024.1:0-5691 GCA_044867945.1 Nakamurella sp.
CCGGGACCGGCGTAGCACGCTGAGGAGGCACATGACCGGGACAGACGACCGGGGCTGGGGGACCGGCTCCCACACGATCCCGGCAAGGGAGCGCGCACAGGACCGAGTCGCAGGACCGGGGCGCCACCAGACCGGAGGAGCGCATGAACGCGCCCCGGTTTTCGGGCCTGGACGCAGGTTCCTGTCGAATCACCCCACCCGGCGGGCGTAGACGTCCCCGGATCGACCCAGCGGGCGGAACCGCTCGAGCAGCCGCACCAGCCCGGTCGCGTCGACCCAGTCCGGCGCGACGAACCGCATGGTTTCGATCGGCGAGTAGTTGTACCGGTAATCACCCAGCGCCTCGACGAGATCCAGGGCGGCCAGGGCGTCCTCGTGCGCGGGCGGGAGATACTCGAAGGACAGCGCCCGAAGCGGGCGGCTCAGCCCGGACAACACGGCGACCTCGAACCCCTCGACGTCGATCTTGCAGAAGGCCGGTTCACCGTACTGGGCGATCAACGCGTCGAGCGTGGTCACCGGCACGTCGATGTGCCGGTCCCAGCGAACGCGGGCGAACCGGTGGTCCCTGGTGACGTCGTCGATCCACCCGTCCGCCATCGAGGAAACCGTGGGCGTGGCAGTGGATATCGCCAGGGTGGCCCGCCCGACGTCGGCGCCGACCGCCTGCGGCACGATCTCGACCGCCGCGGAGCGCCCGTACAGCAGTCGCAGCACCCGCAGGCAGTCGGGCTGCGGTTCGACGGCGATGACCCGGGCGCCGAGTCGCCGCCACGCCCGGACCCGGCTGCCGACGTGCGCGCCGATGTCGAATCCGAGGTCACCCGGACGCAGGAACTGCCGGTAGAACGCGGCCATCCGGGCGTGCCGGCCGGGGATGCCGTGGTACATGGCCATCGACCGGCCGATTCCCCATGCCCTGGCGCCCGTCTCGGCGATCCGGTGGACGATCATGAGGTACCGAACCGGGTGGACAGGGCGTACCGCAGCAGCACGACGTCGCCGATCTGGCGGACCTCGGCCAGTTTCGCCCGCCGTTCTGGGTTGAACGGGAATCTTCCGTCGTCGACGAACCGGCGCGCCCGGTGGTCGCCGACGAAGAACGGTGCGACGACCAGGTGCAGCTCGTCGGCGAGATCGGCGGTGAGGAACTGGGTGTGCACGCTTCCCCCGCCCTCCACCATCAGCCGCCGGATGCCCCGCTCGAAAAGATCGCCGGTCAGCCATGCCACGTCCACCGGTTGCCCGCCGTCGATCACCGTGGCCAGCCCACCGAGCGTGCCGCGGGCTTGGGCGACAACGGAACTGGCGCAGTACACGTATTTCTCGGCATCACCCTCGGTGAAGAACCGCGCTCCCGGGTCGAGTTGTGCACCGCAGGTGAGCGTGACCTTCGCCGGTGACGGGGGCAGTCCGCGGGCCACCCGCGCGTCCCGCCGGTCGGGCGTGCGGACCATCAGTCGCGGGTCGTCCTTGCGCACCGTGCCCGCGCCGACCAGGATCGCGTCGCAACCGGCCCGCACCGCGTCCACCCGGTCGAAGTCCGCGTCGTTGGACAGCAGCACCCGCCGCCGGGAGGCCCCGTCGAGGTAACCGTCCAGCGACATGCAGCAGGACAGCAGCGTGTACGGACGGTCAGCCACACCGACCCCGCTCCCCCGCCGTCCGGCGCAGCGCCGCGGCGATCAGCACCGCCAGGCCGGGCAGGGTGGCGATCAGCGCCAGCAGCCCGAAGGCGGTCGCCGCGGCCACGCCGGTCGCGGCGCCCCACCCGGCGGCCGCGAACACCGCCGCCGCCAACGATTCCCGTGGCCCCCAACCGCCCACGTTCACCGGCACGAGCATCGCGGCCAGCACGACCATGGCGACAGGCGCGAGTTCCACCGGCGACGCCGGCACCCCGGTGAGCCGGGCCGCGATCACGAACGTGACGGCGTGGCCCACGGCGACGACGAGCGAGGCGAGGAGCACCCGCGGCCACGCCGACCGGGCCAACAGGCCGGCCCGGAGGTCGGCGGCCAGCGTCCTGGTCAGCCGGGACCACCTGCTCGCCCCGCCAGGGCTGACGGCGCCGGCGCCCGTCCGGATCAGCACCAGCGCGCCCGCGGCGATCACCAGCACGGCGACCACGGCGAGCGGGCCGAGCAGCCAGGACGCACCCGGGCCGGGCAGCACCAGCAGCACGAGCAGCGTCAACGCGACGTGCGCGACCGGCCCGGCCGCCCGTTCCCAGGCGACGGCCCTGGCCCCCAGGCCGACGTCGTCGATCGTCCGACCGTGCCGCACGGCCCGGTGCACGTCGCCGAGGACACCCCCGGGCAGCGTCGCGTTGAGGAACTGCGAGCCGTAGTAGGCGGCGATGGCCGGACGCCACCCGAGGCCGACGCCGAGCCGGCCGGCCACCACCCGCCAACGCCAGGCGCTGCACACCGTGGTGACCACGCCGACGAGCAGGGCGGCGAGTGCCGCGGTCGGGGTCAACGACCGGACACCGTCCAGGAACGGGCCGGCGCCCAGCCGCCAGATCACCACGGCCAGCACCAGGGCGCCACCGAGCACCCGGATCCGCGGCCACCACACCGACCGGCCGGAACCGCTCCGGCCGACTGGAACCCCCTGCGCGACAACGGTCATCGGGCAACCTCGAGCAGTGCCTCGGACACCCGTCGGGCCGTGATCGGCCACCCGGTCAGGCCCTCCCGGCGGCGGGCGGCGGTTGTCCGCAGCCGCTCGCGCAGGCTCGGGTCGGTGAGCCAGGCCCGCAGCGCGCCGGCCAGCGCGGCGACGTCGCCGGGGACGACCAGCAGCCCGGGCCGCTCCCCGGACGGGTCGTGGCCGAGGGCCTCCGGAACCCCGCCGACGTCGCCGGCGATCACCGGGATCCCTCGGGCGAGGGCGTCGCAGACGACCATGCCGAACGACTCCACGCGGGAGGGCGCCACCAGCAGGTCCGCGGTCGCATAGGCGGCGGCCAGCTCGGGACCGACCAGCGGTCCGCGGAACCGGATCCGGCCGTTCAACGTCGCGGCGGCGCTCCGAACCCGGGCGGCGAAGCCGGGCTCGACATCGAGGGCGCCGACGACGGTGCAGCACCAGGCCAGGTCCTCGATCCGGCTCAGCGCCTCGACGAGCACGTCCTGGGCCTTGTGCGGGGCGAGCACACCCACGCAGAGCAACGCACCGCCGGTCGGCGAGCCGGCGACCGGCTGGACCCGGTCGACCCCCGGTTCCGCCACGCTCACCCTCGTCGGGTCGACGTCGCCGCGCTCGACCAGCAGCTGGCGGGTCCACCGGCTGGTGGTGACCACCGCGGCGGCCCGGCTCAGCACCTGCCGCTCGCCGTCGGTGTTCAGGGGCATGTGCAGCAGCACGACCAGGCGCAGGCGGGCCGACTCCGGCCCCAGCAGGTCGGCCGCGGCGGACGCGATGAGACCGTCGACCAGCGCGAGCGACCCGTCCGGAAGGTCGGCGAGCCGCCGGGCCAATCCGTCGAGGTCATCGGGAGACGGCTGCGGCCATGCCCCGGGCACCGGTCGCTCGCGCACGTCCCAGTCCCGGTCGGCGAGTGCGTCGAGCACCCGGCGGTCGTAGGTGTTGCCGCCGCTGGGATGGGCCGGGTCGTCGATGCCGGCCGGTACCAGGGCGAACACCACCGGTGGCGTCATTTCGGCCACAGGTCCCGCCGGTAGCTGGCCCAGGCGACGTGGGATTCGTGCAGGGTCACGGTCAGGCCGGCCAGGCCGCGCCCGGACGGGCCGAGGGCGCCGTCGTGCACCCTGGCGGCGAGCCGGTCGGCGATCGCCCGGGCCAGCACCTCGGTGGTCGTGTTGTGCCCGGCGAACGCCTGGTCGTCGTCGAGGTTGCGATAGCGGAAGTCGTCGACGATCGCGTGCAGCTCCTGGGTGGCCAGGCCGATGTCGACGACGATGTCGTTCTCGTCGAGGGCGGGTCCGCTGAAGGCGGCGTCGACCACGAAGGTGGCGCCGTGCAGGCGCTGCGCCGGGCCGAACACGTCCCCGCGCAGGCTGTGCGCGATCATCATGTGGTCGCGGACGGTCACCGTGAACACCGATTCCTACCCTTCGCCGTAGCTGATGACGTGGCAGAGCGCCGACAATTCACCCGCGGCCAGCGCGGGCAGCAGGTTCGGCAGCTCCCCGAACGTCGATTCCCCGGACAGCAGCGCATCGAACGCCTCGTCGCGGAGCAGATCCAGCGCCAGGGCCAGGCGGTCACCGGTGGTGCGGTGCCCCCGGCGGGCCGGCGCGATGGCGCCGACCTGGCTGGCCCGCACGCTCAGCCGCCCGGAGTGGAACGCCTCGCCGAGCGGTACCGACACGGGACTGTCGCCGTACCAGGACATTTCGATGACCTCGCCGTCCGGCCGGAGCAGCCGCAGGGCCAGCGCCAGGCCGTCGGCGGTGGCGCTCGCGTGGAAGACGAGGTCCCGGCTGCCGGCAGCGTCGCGGGGTCGGGCGAACTCGACACCGAGCAGATCGGCCACCGCGGCCCGGGACTCGTCGACGTCGACCAGGGTCACCCGGGCGCCGGGCAGCCGCCCGAGCAACCGGGCCAGGCAGCAACCGACCATGCCGGCACCGACGACGGCGATCCGGTCACCGATCAGTGGCCGCGCGTCCCAGCAGGCGTTGACGGCGGTCTCCACGGTGCCGGCCAGCACCGCGCGGGCCGGCGGGATCCCGTCCGGGACCGGCGTCACCGCGGAGGCCGGGACCACGTAGGCGGTCTGATGCGGATACAGGCAGAACACCGTGCGCCCGCGCAGATGCTCCGGACCGGCGTCGACGATCCCGACGTTGAGGTAGCCGTACTTCACCGGACCGGGAAAGTCACCCTCCTGGAACGGTGCCCGCATGATCTCGTACTGGCTGGGCGGCACCCGCCCGCTGAAGACCAGGGTCTCGGTGCCCCGGCTGATTCCCGAGAACAGAGTTCGCACCAGCACCTCGTCGGGACCGGGTTCGGGCAGCGCGACGGTCCGGATCTGCCCGAGACCCGCCCCTGACGCCCAGAACGCCGACGCTGTCAACGACTCCTCCGCCTCCCCACGAACCGAACGCCGCCGGTGAACGTATCTCGTCACGGTAGGACGTGACGCCCCGACGGGCCACGACCCGACCTTTCCGGCCCTCCCGGCCGGTCATGAGTAGATACGGAGGCGGGATGCCAACGGTTCGCCGGTCCCCGGCCCGTCCGCTGGTCGTGCAGGCCGGCGCGGGGCTGGTCGGCGTGCTGGTGCTGCTGACGGCGCTCACGTTCACCGTCGGCCTGGGCCGGTCGGGTTGGCTGGTGGGGGTCGGCTACGGCATCGCGCTGGCCGGCACCCTGGTGCGGGCGGTGTGGCGATCCGGCCGGGAGCGGCTGGGCCCCGCCGACGCGGTGACGCTGACCCGGGCGGTTCTGGTGGGTGGGGTGACCGCGCTGGTCGCCGAGTCGTTCTCCGGCCCGGTGCCCGTGCCGGTGATGGTCGCGCTCGCCACCGTGGCCCTGGCCCTGGACGCCGTCGACGGCCGGGTCGCCCGGCGAACCGGCACGGTCACCGCGGTGGGCGCGCGGTTCGACATGGAGGTCGACGCGTTCCTGGTGCTGGTGCTGGCCCTGTACGACGTCCGACTGCTCGGCAGTTGGGTGCTGCTGATCGGCCTGGCCCGCTATCTCTTCGTGGCGGCC
>JBIOVW010000025.1:0-7345 GCA_044867945.1 Nakamurella sp.
GCGCCGCCGGTTGTTCGGTCTCGATCGGCCCGTGCCGCCCGGGACGGTCCGGGTCGCGCCGGGACTCGTGGAACGCCAGGATCTGCAGTTCCAACGCGAGGTCGACGTGCCGGACCTCGACATCGGCGGGCACGCTGAGCACGCCCGGAGCGAAATTCAGGATGGACCGGATGCCCGCGGCGACCAGGATGTCGGCGACCTGCTGGGCAGCGGTCGCCGGCGTCGCGATGACGCCGATGGTGACCCCGCCCGCCCGGCACACCGGGACCGCGTCGTCCAGATGCTGGATCGCCCGGCCGCCGACCTCCCGGCCCACCCGGGCCGGATCGACGTCGAACAGCGCGGAGATGACGAACCCGCGGCCCGCGAAACCCGGGTACCCGGCGAGCGCCTGGCCGAGATTGCCCAGGCCGACCAGCGCCACCCGGTGGGCACGGTGCGCGCCGAGGGTTCGGCTGATCTCGTCCGTCAGCGTCCGGACGTCGTACCCGACGCCCCGGATGCCGTAGGAACCCACGTACGACAGGTCCTTGCGCAGCTTGGCGGAATTGACCCCGGCAGAGCGGGCGAGCTGCTCGGACGAGATTGTCGACCGCTCGCCACCGGCGGCGCCGAGCCCGGAGAGCACCTGCAGGTACATCGCCAGGCGGGCCACCGTGGCCTCCGGAATCGCACGAAGGCGGCCACCCTCCCGCACCCCGCCGACCTGCCCTGTCACCCGTTTGCCCTCCACAGGGCGGATCACGCCCCCACCGCTGCCGTGGCGACCGACATGTGCTAGGTCCCCGGTACGCGCAGAGCCTAGTCATTCGTGAACGCGTGCACAAAGTCGATCGGGGGCGTCGATCGGGGGGCGTCGATCGGGGGCGTCGATCGGGGGCGTCGCCGGGAGTGTCGATGCGGGGTCCCTGCGATTGGCTCGACGTCAGGCGGTGAGCGCGGCCCGGAGCCGCGCCGGGTCGACGTGGTAGTACCCGTGCACCATCCCGTTCACCATGATCACCGGCACCAGGTCGCCGTACTCGGCCTGATCCTCCGGGTCGGCGTCAACATCCACCGTGCCGAAGGCGCTGCCGGTGTCGGCGGCGATCCGGGCCGCCTCCGCCACCGCGACCTCGCACAGATGACAGCCCTCGCGGGTGTAGACCGTCACGTTGCTCACGTCACCGACCTGCTCTCAGAAGAGATCCTCGTCGGTATCGTCGCGGGCCCGTTCGGCGCGGTCGCCGGTGCCGGGCAGGCGGGTTCCCAGCTCGGCCAGGTCACCGGCCGGCTCGGGAGCCACGCCCGGCGCGGGCTCGCCGTCCCCGTCCGCCTCCGCGTGCTCGGCGTCGGGCACCGCCACCAGGGTCGGCAGCGACTGCGCCGCTGCCGTCCCGAACCTGCGGCGCACTTCGTCCCGATCGACCCGGCCGACCTCGGTGGTGGGTAGCGCGTCCACCAGGTGGTAGACCGCAGGTTGCTTGAACTCGGGCAGCCGCCCAGCGACGAACTCGCGCAGCGCGCCGTCGTCGAGGACGGCACCGTCGGCGGCGACCAGCACCGCGGCAAGCTCCTCGTGGCCGTCGTTGGCCGGCACGCCGATCACCGCGACCTCGGCGACGTCCGGATGCCGGGCAAGCACGTCCTCGATCTCCCGCGGATACACCGTGAAGCCGGACACCACAATGACCTCGGCTGCCCGGTCCACCAGGTGAAGCTCGCCGGCATCGTCCAGAAACCCGATGTCGCCGGTGACGAACCAGCCGTCGCTGTCCGGTCCGCCGCCGCCGTTGGGCCAATAGCCGGAGAACAGCGTGGCACCGCGGATCACGATGCGCCCGACCTCGCCCGCATCCGGGACGGCGGCCACGGTGTCCTGGGGATCGGGGTCAGGGCCGTCGGCCGGCGACGCGTCGTCCGCCGACGCGGCCGCCGTGAGATCCTGCCCGTCGGGGCCGACCACCCGCAGCCCGATGCCGGACAGCGGCCGCCCGACCGAGCCGTGGCTCGGCGCGGCGGTGGTCAGCGAGGTGGTGACCACCGAGGCGGACTCGGATATCCCGTAGCCCTCCCAGACGGGCCGGCCGAACCGGTTCGCTGCGTCGGCGAAGTCGGTCGCGCTCAGCGGCGCGTTGCCGGAGGTGAACACCCGGACGGTCGCCAGAGAGGCCTCGGCGTTCTCGATGGCCATAAGGTGGTGGTAGAAGCCGGGTGCCCCGGGCACCACCGTCACCGAATGCTCGGCGGCCGCGCGCAGTGCGGACTCGGTGGCCGTCCGGCCCGCCCGACCGTGCGTGGACCCGGCACCACCAGGAATGCCGAGCGCGACGGTGGCCACGTCGAAGCCGACCTCGGGGATCACCGCCACCCCGCCCACCAACGCGTTGGGCAGGAACGAGACCACCCAGCCGGCGACATGGTAGAGCGGCAGCACCTGCAGCACCCGGTCGCCGTCACTGACCCGCGCCGTTCCCAGGGAGCCGATGGCCCGGACGGCAGCGTCGATCGCGCGGTGCGACAACATGACCGCCCGGTCCCCGCGGGCGCGCGCCAGCATCGCCAGGTCCTCGCCTCCGCCGATGCTCTCGAACGCTTCCCCATGGGTCGACCACCAGTCGGCGAGATCGGCACCGCCCACCGAGATGCCGAGCCGTCGATCCCGCTCCGGGCCTATCGAGGCCACCGCGTCGACCCGATCGGCCAGCGCGGCTGCGTCGCCGCCGGGTGCCGAGGGCACCGCGATCAGGCCGGCGCGGGCAACGGCGAACAGCGCCAGGGCCAGGTCTGCGCCGGTGGGCAGGGTGATCACGACCCGCTCACCGGGTGCCGCACCGAGGGCGTGCAGGCGGTCCGCGCCGGCATCGGTCGCCCGGTCGAGCTCGGACCATGTGCGCACGCCGCCGGACTCGATCACGGCCGGCCGGTCGCCGAACCGCGCCGCGGCGGCGCGCAGCAGATCGGCCACGTTCACCGGTGGACAAGAGGAATCGACAGCGGCGTCGGTCCCGATGGGATCGGCACCTGTGGGATCGGCACCTGTGGGATCGGCACCGATGGGATCGACCGCACGGGGGCTGCTCACGCAGTCATTGTCCGGTACCCGCCGCCGACGCACCGCGCGAGGCGGGCTCGATAGTCTGGCCGACGGTACGCACGGGAGTCGACACGCCGGGCCAGGCGGGCGGCGTCCACGGCCAGGGAGGTCACGGGTGAGGATCCGCAAGGCGTTCGACGACCAGGCGCAGGCCGCCGAGATCGCCGGGGCCGCCTCAGCCGAGGCCGCGTACAAGGCGGTGCACGAGGAAGAGGAACACCTTCCGCCCGGCACGGACCTGACGGCCGCGGCCTTCTTCGACGTGGACAACACGATGATGCAGGGCGCCTCGATCTTCCACTTCGCCCGTGGCCTGGTCGCCCGTAACTTCTTCACGACCGGTGACCTGCTGCGCTTCGCCTGGCTGCAGATCAGGTTCCGGCTGATCGGCGAGGTCGCCGACGACACGTCGCGAGCCCGCGAGGGTGCGCTGGCTTTCGTCGCCGGCCGTCAGGTGTCCGAAATCGTCGACCTCGGCGAGGAGATCTACGACGAACTGATGGCCGACAAGATCTATCCGCGGACCCGGGAGCTGGCGCAGCGGCACCTGGACGCCGGGCAGCGGGTGTGGCTGGTGACCGCGACCCCCGTCGAACTGGCCCAGATCATCGGCCGCCGGCTCGACCTGACCGGCGCACTGGGCACGGTCGCCGAGACCGCGGACGGCGTGTACACCGGCCGCCTGTTCGGCGAGCTGCTGCACGGGCAGGCCAAGGCCGCGGCCATCCGGTCGCTGGCCGCCCGGGAGGGGCTGGACCTGCGCCGGTGCACCGCCTACTCGGACTCGGTCAACGACGTGCCGATGCTCTCGGTGGTGGGCACCGCGGTGGCGATCAACCCGGACAGCGCGCTGCGGGACGTCGCCCGGGAACGGGGCTGGCAGATCCGCGACTTCCGGACGGGCCGCAAGGCCGCCAAGATCTGGGTGCCGCCCGCTGCCGGGATGGTGCTGGCCGGCATCGCCGCGCTGATCTGGCGGGCGGTGTGGCGGCGCACCCGGCTGGGCGCCGCAGCCTGACCCAGGACGCGGGCGGTCAGCCCAGGAACGGATGGCCGCGCCGCAGCAGCAGCCGGTACAACGTCTGCTGGATCGTCTCCCGGACTCGGTCGGTGATGTTGAACACGACCATCGGATCGTCCGCCGCGTTGTCACCGAACCCGGTGGTGGTGATCGGCTCGCCGAACTCGATGATCCACTTGCTGGGCAGCGGGACCATGCCCAGCGGCCCGAGCCACGGAAACGTCGGGGTGACCGGAAAGTACGGGAAACCCAGCGCCCGGGCCAGCGGCTTGAGATTGCCGATCAGCGGGTAGATCTCCTCGGCCCCGACGATCGACACCGGGATGATCGGCACGCCCGTCTTGATGGCGGCGGTGACGAAACCACCCCGACCGAACCGCTGCAGCCGGTACCGCTGTGAGTAAGGCTTCCCGACGCCCTTGAACCCCTCCGGGAACACCGCCACCAGCTCACCGGTGGACAGCAGCCGTTCGGCGTCCGGGTTGCAGGCCAGCGTGTTGCCCATCTTGCGGGCAATCGGCCCCATGAACGGAGTCTGGAAGACCAGGTCCGCCCCCAGCATCCGCAGCGGCCGGCGCATCGGGTGATGCTCCCGCACGGCCACCGAGGTCATCAGCGCATCCACTGCGACGGTGCCGGAATGGTTGGCCACCAGCAGCGCCCCACCGATGTCCGGGATGTTCTCCATCCCGACGGTCTCGATCCGGAACCACTTCTCGTACAAGACCTTCAGCGGCGGAACCACGACATGGTCGGTGAAGTCCGCGTCGTACCCGAAGTCGTCGACCTGGTACTCGCCGGTGATTCGCCGGCGGACGAACGCCAGCGACCCGGCGAGGCCGCGCCGCCAGCCGGTCTCGGTGTTCTCCTCCCCCACGGCCATCGACACCGCGGGGGTCTCGACCGTCGCGGCGGACGCTGCGGTGGTCGGCGCCGTGCTCCGCGGCTGCCGTACCCGGCGCCCGGACGGCGCATCGGTGCCGGCCACGACCGTTCCTCCGTCCTGCTCACTCATCGATGATTCGCTCACTGCGTTCACTCACCGCCGCCGCCCTTCGGGGCCACCTCGCACGCTCGGTGCCACCCAGGGCGCCGGCGCGGTGTGGATGATTCGCTCACTGCGTTCGCTCACCGCCGCCGCCGGCGCGGTATGCCGCCGGCGTGCCCGTCGATGCCGACGAGCTTGGGCCGGGCGCCGTCGACCGGTTCCGATCCGTCGGTCGCCGACGGGGCCGGCGTGTCCGCGAGCAGCACGTCCACCACCGAACCCAGCGCCTCGGCGCCGCCGATCGCCGGCGTGTCCGGCAGCGGCCGAATGCCGAGGGTACTGGCCAGCCGCACCTCGACCGCGCGAACCGCCTCCGGCGTCACGACCCGGCGCAGACCCGCCGCGAAGTCGTCGAATGCCTCGAAGGTGGTGAACTTCGGGGTGTAGCCGACTCGGTCCTGCAGCCGGGTGGTGTCCATCACCCTGCCGGCGGCGAGCAGCTTGACCTGGCCCGCCGAGAAGCCACCGAGTCGCAGCGTGCGCATCACCCTGGACAGCGGATCGAGCCCGATCGAGGGCACCGGCAACGGCACCCGCCCGGCCCGGTGGATGGCCTGCGCCAGCGTCATCGTGCCGGCACCGGCCGCGTTCACCGTGCCGGCGAAATCGCCGACCGCCAGATGCTCCAGCAAGCCGATGGCGTCGCGCTCGTGCACGAACTGCAGCCGGGCGTCCCGGCCCAGCACCATCGGCACGGCCGGTGAGAGGCCGAAATAGCGGGTGAGCGGAGTGACCACGGTCGGCCCGACGATCTCGGCGAACCGGGGCACCGCGATCCGCACGTCCGGCCGCCGCCGTCCGAAACCTCTGACGTAGGCCTCGATGTCGATCGCATCCCGGCCGGGACCGGCGGACGGCACCGACCGGGCGGACATCTCCTCCGTGAAGATCGCCGGATCGCGGGACGACGCCCCGTACACGGCGCCGGTCGAGCGGACGATCAGATTCCGCACGCTCTCCGACCGCTGACAGGCGGCCAGCAGCTGCATGGTGCCCAGGACGTTCATCTCCTTGGCCATCGTGCGGGCCGCGGACGACGCGGGTGTCGAGGACGCCGACGCGTGCACCACGGTGTCCACCCCCGCGGCGTCGATCACCCTGGCCACCAATGGGTTTCGGATGTCGACCCGGGCGAAGTCGGCCGCGCCCATGCGCGCCCGGGCGGCGGGCTCCGGCAGCGCGGCGTCGACGCCGATGACCCGTTCGACGGCCGGGTGCTCGGCCAGCCGACCGGCCAGGCAGGACCCGATGACCCTGGTCACCCCGGTCACCAGGACGATCAGTCCCGCCATCGCCGTCCCGCCCCTCGCCTGTCCGAAACCGTTCTCCGGCCCGTCACCGGCCGGCACCCGCGATCGCCGCGGAACACCCGAGATCCGCCGGTCGCGCTGCCCGGCATGCCGCCGGTCCTTGGACTACTTGCCGGCCTTGCGACGGGCCACCCGGGTCTTGCGCAGCAGCTTGCGGTGCTTCTTCTTGGCCATCCGCTTGCGACGCTTCTTGATGACAGAGCCCATGGAAACTATCTCCCGGTGTGCGGCCGCCGCGGTCCACCGGCCGCATCGACACGTCTGCACGAGCGGAGGCCGCCCGTCGGCCCGGCGAATGTCGAGCCCGGGTCATCCTACCGGCCGGTACTCACGCTCCGGCAGCCGCCGACGGTGGTCATGCGCGCCCGGCTGCCGGGCCCGTCACCCGGCCCGACCGCATCAGCCGACGTCGTTGAACGCGTTGTGCAGGTAGTCGTGCACCGCTCGTTCCGGCACCCGGAAGGACCGGCCGACCCGCACCGCCGGCAACTCGCCCGAGTGGACGAGCCGGTACACCGTCATCCGGGAGACCCGCATCAGCGTGGCCACCTCCGCGACGGTCAGGAAACGCATTTCGGACAGGGTCGAATCCCGAGGCGTCGGCTCCCTCGGGGGTCGGTCGTCTCGAGCGGGCATCGGACACCGTCTTCCGGCACGTCTCGCGCCGCCGGCTTCCCCTCCGGCGGACACCCAACGTACGTGCTCAATGAACTCTAGCGTGACTGGTGGGATCAGCGCGATGGGCAGTTTTCGCAGGCAGCGACAATTGACGCCGGCTGAACCGAGCACATGATTCACCCGATCCGGTGGTCACCCGGCGTCAATTGTCGCTGCCTGCGTAAACTGCCCATCGCGCTGATCCCACCAGTCACGCTAGAGTTCATTGAGCA
>JBIOVW010000026.1:0-3019 GCA_044867945.1 Nakamurella sp.
GACCGACATGATGCTGGACGTCAGCGTACGTCGGCATGCCGGCCGAGGAGTGATGCGTCATTGGCGGCGATATGACGCGGCCAGCACGCGGTGCCCGTTACCAACGCATCCTCGCTCGGGCCTGACGACGTGGACACGGGCGGCGCCGACCCGGCTTGCTCCCTTCAGCCGTTCGGTCCCCGGAACTGAAAGTCACCAGCCAACCAGCGGACGAAGATGCGCGAGCGATCCACGTACGTCCTCACGGAGTTCTCCGCGAGACCGGCCCACCTGGCCACGCTCCCCGCGCAACCCACCGGAGGCGGCATGAACCGCCAAGCCAACGGAGCCGGCTTCGCCGGCACGGCGTCTTGCACCCAGGGCGCGCCGCACGTGCTACGGGGCCGCCCCTCCGGCCTCAAGGGTCGCTGCGCGATCGCTGACGCGACGGCCTCCGGCCGCTCTTGACCCCGGAGCCTCTACGGCCCCGCCGCAGGCCCACGACGGGCGGGGCCAAACCGGCCCCTGCCCGCCCCAACGCGTGACGCCCCCGGCCCAAAGGCGCGGACCGCGTTCTCCCTCAACCTGGATCCACGGGGTTGATTTCTGAGGTTGCGTGATCGGCGAATTCGGGCAGCCGTGATCGTGCGGGCAGGTGGTGGCCGCCGGTCTGGCCGGCTCTTCCACGATGGGTTCCTCGGTCGTGCCCGGCGAGGACGGCGGTCAGGCGGCGAGGGGTCGTGGTGGGTGGGCCGTGACGAGGTCGAACAGGTGCAGCCAGTGGTGTTCCCAGGGCCAGTCCTGGGGCAGGTGCAGGATGGTCCGGCGTCCGGAGGTGGCGATCCGTCCGGGCACGCTGATCAGGTGGGTGCGGATGGTCGCGGTCCGGGCCCGGGCGTGGAACACCGAGGCCAGAGCGCCCGCGGCCCGGGTGAGGTTGAAGGCCATCGCGGCCAGCACGAGCCAGGCACCGTTGGCGTTGAAACGGCCGGACGGCACATGGGCGAGTGGGCCGCCCTTGAACTCGGCGATGACCTGCTCGACGATCGCGTGGCCGCGGTGAATGGCCTCGGTCTGGACCGGCTCCAGGGTGGAGTCGGTGAACACCGCGTGGTACCGGTAGCCAGTCGGGGTGGTGAACAGCTCGCCCTGCTCGCTGCCGTCACCGCTGGTCGGGTTGAGCCGCTTGACCCGGCGCACGATCAGCCGGGCGGTGACCTGCTTGCTCTTCTTCTTCGAGCCGAACGCGGTGTAGCCGATCTCGGCGACCTCGGCGTCGGAGACCCAGCGTTGCTCGGCCTCGTCGTAGACCGCGTTCGGGTACTTGATCGGTGTCCACGCCGTCTCGGGGATGCTGGCGATCGCGGCTCGCACGGACTTGTTCTGCCGGGCGGTGATCGAGAACTGCGCGCCGCCGCGGCGGATCGCGGCGATGACCTTGGCGTTGTAGTAGGCGCTGTCGGCGCGCACCAGCACCAACCCCGGGTTCCTCGTCTCGTCGGTGGCCGCGGCGGTACCGCCGGCTGCCCGGCGGCCGAGGGTGGCGGTGGTCTTGAGCGCGTCGGCGATGAGTCGGTGGGCACCTTTGGCTGAGTTCACGTTGCCCCGGCGCAGCCGGGTGGCGACCACCACCGGCGCCGAGGTCGGGGTGGAGGCGGTCGCGATCAGCGCGTTGAGTCCCTTGACCTTGCTGTACCCGTACCCGGCACCCTGCTTGGTGTACCCGTAGGTCTGCTTCACCGTGTCGTCGACATCGACGAACACGATCCCCTCCCCACCCGACACCAGCGGGGTGTGCGCGGCGAGGTTGCCAAGGAACCGCGCCGCCACCGCGTCGAGCTGGCGGACGTGGCCGAAGGTGAACGCACGCAGGAAGATGCCCAACGTGGACGGTGCCCGCATCCCGCCGAACAGCCGACCCATGCCGCCGTGCCGCAGCAGGTCCATGTCGTCGATGCTGTCCGCGCCGGCGACCATGCCCGCGACCAGCGCGGGGACCTTCAGGTGCGGGTTCGCCCCGTCTTCCCCGACCCGAGCCACGGTGACGTGGTTGGCGACGAGCCGCTGCAGGCCGCACCGCTCAGCGAGCGCCAGCACCGGCGCGAGACCCGCGCAGGACACCAGGTTGGGGTCGTCGAACTCTACCGAAATGCCGTGAGAGACTCGCACTTACGAGGTGCTCCTTGCTGGCTCGCTGGATCGTTGTCAGGTAACTCCGATTCTCTAACCCAGCAAGGGCATCTCAGTTCACGCCACGCTCAAACAGCCCACCTCAGCCACCTCGGCCCGTGGATCCAGGCTCAGGGAGGGCGAGGCGCGGACCGCAGCTGATCGACGCGGATCGAGCCCGAGACGGCCTCGTTGCCCTCGGCTGGATTGGTTGGGAGGCGCTTCGGTGAACTGGGCTGAGAGCGGCTGGGACGGGTCAGGCGTCGTCGAAGGCGGTCGGGTGCCAGCCTCGCCAGACGGCAGCGGCGACCTCGTGCAGCGCGCTGCCGGGTGTGCCATCGCGGTTCTGCCGTGGCCGGCTAGTGTCCTGCTCCCTGAATCCGTATCATAGTAGTAGACTAGCCTTCGCGCGGCACTGGTCGAACCCAGCCAGCGGTGGCGCGGTACGAGGGGTGGGATGCGCCGTACCCGAGGGAGTAGGCGAGGGAGTTCGTGACCACGATGGCGACGGGTCAGGCTGATGTGCCCGGAGACCGGCTGCAGATCACGGTCGCTCGGGCCGGGACGGCTCGCTGGTCGGTGACTGTCCGCTGGCTCCACAGACGCACGAGGCACGGACCGTCGAGATCGGATTCACCGTCGCTCCGGAGCATCAGGGACGCGGCTACGCGCGCGAGGCCGTCTCATTGCTCCTGCGCTACCTGTGCGGTCAGCTCGGCAAGCACCGCGTGACGGCCTCTTACGATCCCCGCAACCCGCCCTCGGTCAGGGTGCTTGAGGCCGTGGGGATGCGCCGCAACCAAACCACGGAGACTGGTTCACAACCTCCGGTCGGCTGTACGTCATGCGCGCGGCACTCGGGCTGCGCAGG
>JBIOVW010000027.1:0-7773 GCA_044867945.1 Nakamurella sp.
CACGCCGGACGGCCGCTGGGCGGTCGGCAACCGCTCGACGTCCTGGACCACCTGCTCGACCAGGGGTGGGCGCAGACCGATCAAACCCAGCCGGACGATGTCGATCGCGTACTCGACGCCGCCGAGACCCGGCTGAGTGCGGACCCGGGTCCAGTACGCCTCGGCCAACGCAACCGCGGCGTCCAGCGAGCCCTCCGCCTCCAGGATGGACATCTCTGCCAGATCCACGTCCCCCCGACCGAATTGATCGGGTAGTCGGCGGGAACGGAATTCCTCCAGCCGCTTTCGCGCGGCCCGGACCTGCCCGCGGCGGGCGTCGATGTCGATGCGTTCGCCGACCGGGATCGAGATCCACCCGGTGCCGGTCTCCTCCGCAGCCTCCAGTGCCGCGTCGGCCTCGGCCACGGCACCGTCCCAATCGGCGGCGACCCAGTTGGCGCCGGCCGCAACGAAACCGAGAAAGGGTGACACCCACGGGCTTTCCGTGCGCAACACGATTGCACGGGCGCGCTCCAGCTCCTGCGCGGTGGCGGCCGGGCCCTCGAGCTCGAGTCGGAACATCGCCGGCCAGATCGTCGACGTGCTGTGACCCAGCGGTCCGGGACCCTCCTCGGGCAGCTCCGGCATCCCGGCGATGAGTTCCAGGGCGCGGCCCGAGTCCCCGACAACGTGGGCCAGGACCGCGGCCGTGACGAGCAGCGTGGATTCGGCGGCCCGGTCGCCGGCGGCCCGGGCATCGGCGAGCATCGAGCCGAAGTCGCCGAGCAGGCCGAACCGGCCGCCGAGCAGCAGCAGCCACTGGCGTTGGGCCTCAAGGCCGCGGCGCACCGGCGGCGGCAGCCGCTCGATGGCCAGCGTCCGGCCGATACTGATCAGTGCGCCGTCCACGTCGGCGCGGTTGATCTGCGAGGAGATCAACACCCGTTGCAGCCCGGCCGCCACCGCCGGATCACGCACGCCGCCGATCCGTTCCAGCACCAACCGTTCCGCGGCGGACCCACGTCCCGTGCGGAACAGCTCGCCGGCCCGCTGCAGCAGCAGCGAGCCGGCGCCGGGATCGTTCGGTGCGGTCAATTCGTCCGCGACCGCCAACAGGTCGATCGCGACCTGCGGCGCGAACTGCCCGCTGGCCTCCACCGCCGAGTTCAGCGCCGCCAGCAACTCCCGGTCGGCGCCGTCCTCGCGGCGGGCGGCCTGCGCCTGCAGCAGGTGCTCGGCGACCAGGGTCGGCCCGGCGCCGCGCGCGGTGAGCACGGCGGCGACCCGCCGGTGCATGCTGCGCCGCAGCGCGTCGGGCACGGCGGCGTAGCTCACCTCGCGGTACAGATCGTGCGCGAAATCGAGCGTCCCGTCGGTGGAGTCGACCACCGCCACCCCGGTCCGGACCGCCCGGGACATCGCCGGCTCAAGGGCTTCCGGGGAGCTGTACAGCGCCTCGGCGATGTCCGTCAGGGTGGCCGCGATTCCCCAGACCGCCACCGCGGACAGCAACTCCCTGCTGGTGTCGTCCAGCGCATCGAGATGGGTGCGGATCAGCCCGTCGAGTGCGCTGCCTCGGGCGTCCGCTCCCGACCCGAGCTCGACGGTGTCGGCCCCGGCCGGCTGCAGGCCGCCGGTGTCCTGCAACTCGCGCAGCAGCTCGGTGAGGAACAGCGGATTGCCCCCGGCCGCGTCCAGCGCCCGCCGGAGCCGGGGGCCCGGCCACTTTCCGATTCGGTCGCGGACCAGGCGCTCGGTCATCATCCGGTCCATCGGCGGTAGTTCGACCGTGCTGCCGACCTGCCGCAGCAGCAGTTCCAGCTGCTCGGGCACCGGGTACGGCCGGGCGGACAGGACGACGCTCAGCGGCAGCGACCGGCTGGCCCAGACCAACCGACGCAGGCCGGCCAGTGACGCGGCGTCCGCGTGGTGCGCGTCGTCGACCCAGACGACCAGCGGTCCGGCCGCGCACCGCTGGTCGATCCGGTCGAACACTATCTCGGCCGGGTCCTCACCGATCGGCACCGGCCCGGTCAACTGCTCGAGGACGGCGAAGGGTTCGTTGCGCCGCCGATGGTCGCCGACCGCGCGGAGCGAGGTGGCGCCACCGACCTCGGGCGCCGGCAGGGTGTCGAGCACCGAGCGCACCAGGTGGCTCTTGCCCATCCCGGCCGGGCCGATCAGGCAGATGCTGGTGCCGGATCGATCGGCCACCGCGTCGGCGATGCGGGAGTACAGCATCTCGGTGACCGCTGCACGATCGCTGGCGACGATGATGTCACTGCGACGACCCGGCATCCGGCAAGCCTAATGCCGAGGTGCGCATCAGTTGATCATCGCGCCGTGACCGAACTCAGCCCGTCACCGACTCGGTACGGCCGTGGTCGGTCTGCTCGCCGCGGACCTGGGCGCGCACCCGCTCCGGGTAGCGGGCGGTGAACTTGATCATGCCGATGATGACGACGATCGGGATCACCCAGTTCAGCAGCAGTTCGCCGAACGCCGGCGTCGCGACATCGTCGCTGTACAGGTCCAGCGCCGCGACCAGCAGGCTGCACACCCCCATCACGACAATCCCAAGACCCCAGGCCGCGCTGAGCACCCGGTTGATCTTGTTGAAGGTCGGCGATCCCCAGTACGCCTTCGGGGTCGCCTCCCGGGCGAACCGCTCGGTGAACGGCGCGAACGGCACCAGCACCAGGATGAACAGACCCAGGAACAACCCGACGCCGGGCACCGCCCAGTCGTAGAGCCAGGCATCGACGTCCGGTCCGCCGACGAAGCCGACGACCGCAATCAGCGTCAGCGGCAGCAGCATGCCGGTGTTGAGCACGCTCGGCGGCCAGAACGGCTTCTGCAGCCCCATGGTGACCAGCACGAGGGCGACGCCGATCAGTGCGCTCCAGGCGACCGCGTCGGCCGCGATCCGGTGTGCCAGGAACGAGAACGCGATCCATGGGACGAAGCCGAGAATGATCGAGAGCGGTTTCATGACAGAACCTTTCGAGGGCGATGGGCTAGGTGCGGTCAGCGACCGGCGACGCGGGCGGCCAGCCAGTCGAGCATCTGCGTGTTCGTCAGGTGCCGACCCATCGGCTGGCAGTGCCAGTTGGCACCGTCCTGCTCGGTGAACTCGAGAATTTCCTTCTCACCGGACAGCGCGTCGAACAGCTGCCGGCTCTGACCGGGCCAGAACTGCTCGTCCGCAGGGTCGGTGAGCAGCAGCGGCGTGCGGATCCGACCGACGACCCCGGCCAGGGTGTACTTGCGCACCTCTCTGAATAGATCGAACGGGTCGTCGATCCCGTACGGCCGGGCCCTGAACGCGAAGATCCGGGCAGCATCGGGGTCCTCGTCGATCTGCGCCATGATGCCGTTGAACGTCTCGGAGTCCCCGCTGTCCAGCAGGGCGATCATCTCCGGCGGCAGGTGCGCGAACCAGGAGGCGCAGACGTCGAAGACGCCCGGGTCGGCGACGGCGGCGACGAACCGGTGCTCGAAGGCCAGGGCCCGCGGCAACCAGTAGCCGGCCTGACTGATGCCGAAGGCGACCAGCGCGTCGGAGTCGACGTCCTCGCGGGCCACCAGGGCGTCGACGACCGGGGTGAGCACTGCCTCCCAGTCGGGGCGGAACGGCACCCCGCGTTCGAACAGCATCGACTGCTGACCCGGCCCGTCGTAGACGAACGCGTTCCACCCCCTTGCCAGGCCGTCGGCGACACCGCCGTCCGCCATCAGGCCCGGCAGCGAGCCGTCACTGCCGTTGGTGACGACCAGGGTCGGCCGCTTCGCGCCGGAATCGTCCGGGCGCAGCAGATACCCGGGCAGGGTGGTTCCCTCGTAGGGCACCTCGATGCGCACGAACGCGCCCGCGGACGCGTCGATGTATCCGTCCCAGCACCGGCGGTGCTCCGCGAACGTCGGCCCCAGCACCGACTGGTCGGCCAGGCCGTCGAGCGCGCCGAGAGCGGTGGCGTAGTACTGCGCGGCTGCCAGGTAGGCCCAGCTCGCGGTCCGCGTCCGGCCGACCGCCGCCGCGGCGTCCGCCCGGTCGGCGAGCCCCTTGGCGGTCGCCGACCACTGGTCGAACCAGGCCTGCGGGCCGTCGTCGCCGATCCGGTCCAGCGTGGACAACACCAGCCCGACGTCGCCGATGCCGTATCCCGCCTTGCCCAGCGTGCATCTGGCCTCGAAATCGGTCCCGGTGTCCTTGCTGAAGGCACCCGCCGCGGTCCACTGCGTCATTCCCCTTGCTCCCCACTCGATCCGGCCGATCCCGATCCTCGGAGCGGCTCGATGCAATCCTGTCGATGCGGGCAGCGCGAGACATCCGCACAGTGGCGGATATCCAATGGCGGATATCCGACGGCGGATATCCGACGGCGGGCGTCAGAAGGACGGTCAGCTCGCGGGCAGCATCGTCAGGGCGGCGACCCAACCGCCGACCACCCCGACCGCCGCACCGGCCGCGAACCAACGCAGCACCGGCAGGTTCCGCGACAGCCACATCGCGGGTAACAGCCCGCCGGCCACCAGCAGGTTGAGCGCGACCGCCAGCACCGGACGGTCCGCCAGACCCGCGGACAGCACCCAGATCGCCACCCCGGCGAGTACCGCCGCGAACGCCGCCAGCGGCAGCCCGGTCGCCCAAGGGGTCGGCTCCGCCGATTCCCGCCACTCGGCGACCCACGCCCAGTCCTGCGGCTCCGATTCGTCGTCGTTCCTGTCGAGCAGTTCGGCGCTCAGCTCGTCGGACGCCGGTTCCGGGGCGGACGGGTCAACTTTCTCGCCGTCGGTGACCACGCGCAGCCGCGCCCGACGGTCCGGGTCGGTGGCCGGGCGATCGGTGTCGTCGGTCACCGGCTCACCCCGCTCGGAGGGCTGACGGCCTGTGCACCGGCTCAGTCTGCCGCACCGGCGGGGTCAGGCGGGTCGGGCGAGCTTGCGAGGCCACCATCGAGCGCTGCGAATGCGATCGCCGCGGCGGTGGCCACGTTGAGCGAGTCCACCCCCCGGTGCATCGGAATGCTCACCCGCAGGTCCGCCGCGCGCAGCGCCGCCTCGGTCAGCCCGTGCCCCTCGGACCCGACGAGCAGCGCGACCCGTCCGGTCAACGGAGCGTCGGCGAGCCGGCACTCTGCCTCGGGGCTCAACGCCACCACCCGAAACCCGTTGCGGTGCAGCAACTCGATCCCCTCGTCCAGCCAGGGCAGCGGCGCGAACGGCACCTGCAGCACCGTGCCCATCGACACCCGCACGCTGCGCCGGTACAGGGGGTCGGCGCAGCCATCGCCCAACAGCACCGCACCGACCCCCAGCCCGGCTGCATTGCGAAAGATCGAGCCGAGGTTCTCGTGATCCCCGACCCCCTCGAGCACGGCCACCGACCGCAATCCGGGCAGCAGGTCCGCCGCCGTCGGGAACGGGACCCGGTCCGCGGTGGCCAGCACGCCCCGGTTCAGGTGGAAGCCGATGACGGTCGCCATCAGGTCGGCGTTGACGACGTAGTAGGGCGCAGCCATCCCGGCCAGCCCTTCGGCGAGCTCGTCATGCCGGCGGGCCACGCCGAGCAGCGCCCGTACCGGGTAGCTCGAGGCCAGCAGTCGGCGGACGACCACGGTGCCCTCGGCGATGACCAGTCCTCGGCCACCCGGCCGGTCCGGTCGACGATCGGCCCGGGTCAGGTCCCGGAAATCGGCGAGCCGAGGGTCGCCGGGGTCGCTGATCTCGATGCGTGGACTCACTGGCTCATCCTGCCGCTCGACCGGCCTGCTGCCTTCCACTGGCCGGAACGCCTTGCCGGGTGGGCGATCCCGTCTCCGCCCGTCCGTCTGCAGACCGGGTGGGCGGTTCCCGCCTCCGTGACCGATCTCACAAGATGTGATGCTCGTCACATAACGGACCCTTTGGTTAGCCAGTTAGCTACCTCGCTGCTAACTTGCAAATCGGCAGTTAACCGGGAGTCACCGTTGACTCCCCCGTGAGCAGGAGGCCGCGATGCGCACGATCCGCACGGTGCCGCCGCCTGCCCCGATCGGCCGATTCCGGCCGTCTGCGACGGCTCCGCCGCCCCTTTCGTCCGTCTTTGACGCAATGGCCGATTTCCCCGCGAAGCTGAATCCCTCGTCACACATTGGACTGCGCGGCAACCCCCGACCAGGGCGAACCGCGGCTTAGGCTGGAATTTGATGAACCATTCATGGTCCGAGTCGATGTCGCTCGGGGAGATGATTCGCCGGCAACGGGAAATGGCCTCGCTGCCGATGCGGCAACTCGCGGCAATGGCGGGGATCTCCAATCCCTACCTGTCGCAGATCGAACGCGGCCTGCGGGAGCCGTCCGACCAGGTGCTCAACGCGATCGCCGATTCGCTGCAGCTGTCCGCCGACTCCCTCCGCCCGCCGGAGCCGGAACCGGATCTGGAGTCCGACCCACCCCCCCTGGTCTGCGCGATCCGGGCCGATCCCGACCTGACCGCCCAGCAGAAAAAGGCGCTCGAGGAGTCCTACCTGGCCTTTCGTCACGTCACCATCGAACGCCGCCGGGTCCGTAGCCGTCGCAACGGCAACGGCCGGCCGGATTCCACCGGCGACACCGATGTCGACGCCCGAACCCATGCACTGCCCACCACCGCCGACCGAGGAGACACCTGATGACCGCTGCGGACGCCAAACCGCTGGACCTGTCATGGGACGAGGTGGGACCGAGGTCGAAGCCGGAGCCCACCCTGGACGCCTCGCCGTGGGACGAACTCGACAAGCGCGTGCGGGCCAGCATCTCCGAGGTCCTCAACCGGGCCGAGCACCACTTCTCGAACACGCCGCTGGGCCGATTGGACGCGGTGGCGGCGATCCCCGCCTTCACCAGGACCGCACTGGCTCTGGCCACCGAGCCCTACCTGGCGTTGCAGGTCGGCACCAGGTACACCACCGGCATCCTGCGTGCCTGGACCACCGCCGGGGCACGGGCGGCAGGCGCCAGGATCGACGGCCCGGTGGAGGAGAAGCGCGACAAGCGGTTCGCCGATCCCGCCTGGAAGGACAACGCCGCCTTCTGGCTGCTCCGGCAGGAATACGAACTGTGGGAGCAGGCCCTCGAGGAGCTGGTCGAGGGCGCCCCGATCGACGACGAACTGCGGGTCAAGGTCGCCTTCCTGACCCAGGCGATGGTGGACGCCGTCGCCCCGACCAACTCGTTCGCCACCAACCCGGACGCCATGCGCAGGGCCATCGAGACCGGCGGGCTTTCGGTCCTGAAGGGCGCGCAGAACTTCCTGCAGGACCTGGCCGAGAACGACGGGATGCCGCAGCAGTACCGCAAGGGCGTGTACGAGGTCGGCAAGAACCTGGCGATCACACCGGGCAAGGTCGTGTTCCGCAACGACCTGATGGAGTTGATCCAGTACAGCCCGACCACCGAGCAGGTGTACGAGATCCCGCTGCTGTTCAGCCCGCCGTGGATCAACAAGTACTACATCATGGACCTTTCTCCGGGCCGCAGCCTGGTGCAGTGGGCGGTCGACCACGGACACACCGTGTTCCTGATCAGCTATCGCAATCCGGACGAGTCCATGCGCTCGGTGGGAATGAACGACTACCTGCTGGACGGGCCGATCACCGCCCTTGACGTGATCGCGGACATCACCGGCCAGGACAAGTGCAACCTGCTCGGCCTGTGTCTGGGCGGCACCCTGACCATGATCTCGCTGACCTACCTGGACGCGATCGGCAAGGAACGCATCAACAACGCGACGTTCCTGAACACGCTGACCGACTTCTCCATGCCCGGCGCGCT
>JBIOVW010000028.1:0-12459 GCA_044867945.1 Nakamurella sp.
CTGGGTCGGCGACGTGCTGCGGTTCATCGTGGGCCGCAAGCGCGGCTGGACCGGCGCCGCGGCCCCCGGCACTCCCAACCGCACCCCGCGCGGTGGCGAGGCATGGCAATGAGGCCAGGCCGGGTGGGAGGGCCAGGGCGGGTGGGAGGGCCAGGGCGGGTGGGAGGGCTGGTGAAATGAGCTTCGCCTCGCCGTTCTGGCTCTCCGCGGGCCTGCTGGTGCTCGCGATGGGCATCGGCTACCTGATCGCCCAGCGGCGTCGCCGCCGCAACACCATCAAGTTCGCCAACCTGGAACTGCTGGACAAGGTGGCGCCACGGCGTCCCGGCTGGTGGCGGCACATCCCCACCGCGCTGGTCCTGGTCGGCCTGCTGCTGCTGACCGTCGCGCTGGCCGGGCCGACCGCGGAGGCCAAGGAACCGCGGAACCGGGCCGTCGTCATGCTGGCGATCGACACCTCGCTGTCCATGGAGGCCACCGACGTCGCCCCGAACCGGCTGGACGCCGCCAAGGAGGCCGCCCTCACCTTCGTCGACGACCTGACCCCAGGCGTCAACCTGGGCATCGTGTCGTTCGCCGGCATCGCCACCGTGCTGGTCAGCCCGACCACCGACCGCGCGGTGGCCAGGCAGGCCATCGAGGGACTCACCCTGGACGAACGGACGGCCACCGGCGAGGCGATCATCTCCAGCCTGCAGACCATCGACCTGTTCTCCAGGACGCTTCCGCCGGAGGGCACCGACACCGGCCCACCGCCGGCCCGGATCGTGCTGATGACCGACGGCAAGCGCACCGTCGGCCGCACGGAGCAGGACGCGGCGGAGCGCGCTGCCGAGGCCAAGGTGCCGGTGTCGGTCATCGCGTTCGGCACCGACAACGGGTCGATCAAGGTCAACGACGAGGTGATCCCGGTTCCGCTGGACACCGACGCCATGCAGCAGATCGCGCAGATCTCGGGCGGCGACTTCCACAAGGCCGCCACCGCCGACGAGCTCAAGTCGATCTACGCCGAGCTGGGGGAGCAGATCGGGTACGAGATCAAGCTCCAGGACGTGTCCAAGCCCTGGCTGATCGCCGGCACGATGCTGGTCGTCCTCGGGTCCGCCGCCGCCCTGGTGCTGACCGCCCGCATCCCCTGACCCTCCGTACCCGGCCCGCACCCCACCCGCGGCGCTGCCGGCGGGTCGGACGGCTCCCGGCCGGATAGGGTCTGTCCGGCAGCGGGACGGTCGTGCCACGACCTTGGGACCTGCGGCCGCCCAACCACTGCCCTGGCACGGCGAGAACGACGGGACGGACGACGTGACGCAAACCTCCGCAACCGGGCGGTCGGCGCTGGTGACCGGTGGCAACCGGGGGATCGGGCTGGCCATCGCCCGGGCACTGGCCGCGCAGGGGCATCGGGTGACGATCACCCACCGATCCGGTGAACCGCCCGCCGGGCTGTCCGGGGTGATCTGCGACGTCACCGACGGGGCCGGCATCGACAACGCCTTCACCCAGATCGAGGCCGACCAAGGGCCGGTGGAGATCCTGGTGTCCAACGCCGGAATCACCGACGACACGCTGCTGCTGCGGATGAGCGAGGACAGCTTCAACCGGGTCGTCGACGCCAACCTCACCGGCGCCTACCGGGTGGCCAAGCGGGCGGCGTCCGGCATGCTGCGCAAGCGGTGGGGCCGGATGATCTTCATCTCGTCCGTGGTCGGGCTCTCCGGCGGAGCCGGCCAGGCCAACTACTCCTCGTCGAAGGCCGGGTTGGTCGGCCTGGCCCGTTCCGTCGCCCGCGAACTCGGTTCCCGCAACATCACCGCGAACGTGATCGCACCGGGCTTCGTGAACACCGACATGACGCTTGCGCTGCCCGAGGCCAGGCGGGCCGAGATCGTCGCGCAGGTGCCGCTGCGGCGGTACGCCGAACCGTCCGAAATCGCGGCCGCGGCCGCCTTCCTGGCCTCCGACGACGCCGCCTACATCACCGGCGCGGTGCTGCCGGTGGACGGTGGACTCGGCATGGGCCACTGACTCCGCAGCTTGGACCCGCCCGCCCGCCCTGCAGAACCGACCACCGGAGGAAGATTTCATGCCAGACCACCTCGGCAGCGACCTGCTCGCCGGCAAGAACCTGCTGATCACCGGCATCATCACCGAGGCCTCGATGGCGTTCCACACCGCCCGGCTGGCCCAGCAGCAGGGTGCCAACGTGGTGCTGACCGGCTATGGGCGGCTGTCCCTGGTGGAGCGGATCGCCAAGCGGCTGCCTGCGCCGGCGCCAGTGGTCGAACTCGACGTCACGGACAAGGCCCAGCTCGACTCACTGGCCGACCGGGTCGGCAAGCACGTGAATCGGCTGGACGGCGTCCTGCACTCCATCGCGTTCGCGCCCGCCACCGCGCTGGGCGGCGACTTCCTTGACTGCCCGTGGGAGGACGTGGCCACTACGGTGCACACCTCGGCCTACTCGCTCAAGTCGCTGGCGGTGGCCGCGTTGCCCCTGATGACCGACGGCGGCAGCATCGTCGGGCTGGACTTCGACGCCCGGCAGGCCTGGCCGGCCTACGACTGGATGGGCGTGGCCAAGGCCGCCCTCGAGTCGGTGACCCGTTACCTCGCCCGCGATCTCGGGCCGAAGGGGATCCGGGTGAATCTGGTGGCGGCCGGTCCGATCAAGACCATCGCGGCCAGGTCCATCCCCGGTTTCTCGGACCTGGAGGACGGGTGGACCACCCGCGCGCCGCTGGGCTGGGACACCTTGGACCCGACGCCGGTCGCCAGGGCCGCGATCGCGCTGCTGTCCGATCTGTTCCCGGCGACCAGCGGATCGATGGTCATGGTCGACGGGGGCTTCCATGCGCTCGGCTTCGGGAAGAAGGAGGTCGGTCAGCCGGCCGGCTGACTTCTCGAACGCCGGCGGCCCCCGCGGCCCGCCGGGCCTCCCGAATGGCGATGGCCAGCGGTCGAAGCGCGTCGTCGACCGCCGCCATCTGGTACAGGTTGACGGCGCCGGTGTCGTGGCTGTCGGCGACCGTCAGCAGCGCCTGCAACGAGATCGACGTGGCCAGCAACGCGGACGCCGGCCGCGGCATCGTCGGCGGGGTGCACACCGCCTCCGCCAGCATCAGTTGGCGCACCCGCTCCCGGGCTCCGTCGGACTGCCGGGCAACGTCCAGGGCGGACAGGTTGCGAGTGGCCCGGGCGACCTCGTGATCCAGTCGGTCGTGAGCCTCGGCCAGACCGTCGGCCGGGTGCCGCGCCGTGTCGCCGAACACCCGCCAATGCCCGTTCACCGGGACGATCGCCAGTGACGAACCGGTCAGGACGACGGCCGCGCCGGTGTCGAGTGCGGTGAAGGTCAATTCACCGGACGTCGGCAGCCCGCGCAGGTCACCGGGGTAGGGCAGCAGCAACTGGGCCTCGCCGGCGCCGCGCAACAGCGGCAGGAGCGCGGCCGACCCGGCAGTCGGGCTGCCAGGGCCGGGCAGGCCCGTCATCACCGCGATCTCGTCGGTCGCCGCGCGCACGCCGGCCCGGTGGTCGGCGCCGTCGATGGCCGTCAGCACATCGTCCGGGCTGGCGCCGCCCTGCCAGGCGGCCGACCACAGCGCGAGCGTGGTCGCCGCGCGGACGGCTCCGGATACGGACATGAGCGACACCGTACGTCACGGTGGTAGGAGCCGCGGGGCGGGTCGCAGCATGGGCCGGCGCGGGTCCGGTCTCCCATCCATCGATTTGCCGCCTTCCGCCCTGAATCCCGCGGAAACAAGGCCGAATGTGGCGAATCGATGCCGGGGGGCGGGCCGTTACGACTGCGGCAGCGGCGTGAACGGGTGGCCGAGCGCCTGGGTCAGGCCGACGAATACCCGGGTGGCCGGGGAGGAGCAGACGGCATCGCGCGGGTCGTCGGTGAGCGTGGGGGATTGCTCGCAGTTGCCGGAGGCGATGTCGCTGTTGGTCTGCAGGACGACCGACGTTGTCGCTGGTGGTGTCGTAGTACAACGCCGTGTTGTACCCGGGCAGTTCACCCGTGTGGCCGACCCATCCGTCGACGCAGCCGATGCCGATCCCGTAGCCGGCCGCGCCGGGGAACGAGGTCAGCCGCTCGGTCTGGCTGGTGGTGTTCAGCAGCCCCGGGCCGGTGCCCAGTGCCCGGTCGTAGACGAGTAGGTCGTTCATGTCCGAGATCAACTCACCGGCGGTCCAGCCCCACGACGGATTCCAGTGCGTCGCGTTGCCCGGGTTGTCCGGCGTCGCCGAGTTTCCCTGCAAGGTGAAGCCCTGCGGGTACGGTTCGGGGATCTCGGTCGAGTCGCCCGGCCATGACGTGTTCGTCAGCTTCAGGGGATCGAGAATCAGTTGTTTGATCACCGTTCCGACCGGCTGACCGCTGACCTTCTCGATCACCAGGCCGAGCAGCACGGTGTTGGTGTTGGAGTAGTCGAATCGCTCTCCGGGCTCGAAGGCTGGCGACTCGGCGACGCCGATGGCGACGAGTTCCTCGGGCGTCCAAATCGTCTCGGGCTTGCTGAAGAAGACGTCGGTGAACGTGGTGCTGCGGGGGTAGCTGGCCACACCGCTGGTCACGTCGGCGAGCATGCGCAGCGTCACCCGATCGCCGTTCGGGATTCCGGATACGTACTTGTCGATCGGGTCGTCGAGCGAGAGCTTCCCCTGCTCGGCCAGTTGCATGATCATCGTGCCGGTGAATGTCTTGGTCACCGAACCGATGCGGGTGTGCATGTCCTGGGTCATCGCGGCGCCGGTCGCCGGGTCGGCCACGCCGTAGGCCGTGATCCAGGTGCCCTGCGGGGTGCGACGCCGACGATGGCGCCGGGCGCAGCGGCCTGCGCGAAGGACGACTGAGTGCATCTGCTTCTGCATCTGCTTCTGCATCGGCCTCGCGGCAACCGGCTTCGCCCTTGGGTGGTTTCGGGTGGGGCCCCCTCGGTTGTGACGCACCGCGCCTCCGACGCTTGCCGCATTCTCACCGGTAGGGTCGGCCGCCGTGACGTATCCCAGGGACGTACTCGCCAATCGTAAGCCGAGGCTGATCCCGGAGCTCCCGGCGACCGGCGACGTGGTCGCGGAGGACCCGCTGTCGGGGTTCTGCGGCCTGGTGGTGGCATGCACGTCCAGCTCGGTCACGCTGGAGGACCGGCACGGCAGAAGGCGCGATTTTCCGCTCGCCGTCGGCGCGTTCCTGGTGGACGGCCGGCAGGTCACCCTGGTCCGGCCGAAGGCCGCGCCCACCGCACCCACCCGTTCGGCTTCCGGCTCCCGGGCGGTGGCCGGGCTGCGGGCGCGGACCGCCAGGGGCAGCCGCATCTGGGTGGAGGGCGTGCACGACGCCGCCCTGGTCGAGCGGGTCTGGGGGCACGACCTGCGGGTCGAAGGTGTCGTGGTGGAGCCGCTGGACGGCCTGGACAATCTGCCCGCCGCCGTCGCCGACTTCGCGCCCGGACCGGGTCGGCGGATCGGGGTGCTCGCCGACCACCTGGTGCCGGGCTCCAAGGAGAGCCGGATCGCCGCGTCCATCGAATCGAGCACCGCCGGACCGCACGTGCTCGTCACCGGGCACCCGTATATCGACATCTGGCAGGCCGTCCGGCCGTCCGCGGTCGGCATCAGGACGTGGCCCACGGTTCCGCGAGGCACCGACTGGAAGACCGGGGTGTGCCGGGCGCTCGGCTACTCGGATGTGTCCACCTTGTGGGGACGAATCAATGGATCGGTACGCAGCTACCGGGACGTCGACACCCCACTGATCACCGCGGTCGAGCGGCTGATCGACTTCGTCACCGAGCCGACGGCCTGACCCGCCCGGGGTCGCTCCGCCGATCGGGCTCGACCGTCAGGCGTCGATCTGTGGGCCAACTGTGTGAGTTCGCCGCGACGCAGGGTGAGGGTCGCCTGCCCTCGACTAGACCTGGGGGTGAAGTCCGGCCGCTGCCGGTGAAGCACTTCTGTGGAGCCTTGCCCGAGTGGGCCCGTTTCCGGAATGCTGGTCGGGACGCTGCCGCCGGGGGTCAGGACCGGGCTGCGCAAGGTGGTGGAGGCCCCCTAATGGCAGCGTCCTCTCGTTGAACCACCCGCCCGCCCGGCCCTCGAACGGGGCCTCAGCAGCAGCGCGCCCCCGGATTCCTGTCCTGCTCGGCGTACCGCTGCCGCCAGTAGTCCCGTTCGGTGGGGACGGGTGCGTCCGGATGGGACCGGCGCAGGTGCTCGACGTACCGCGCGTACGCAGTGTCGCCGAGCACCGAGCCGAACCACCAGCGCAGTCCGTGCCAGGCCCTCGTCAGGGCGGTCAATGGTGACCTCGGTGTCCGATCCCGACCAGCGGGTGTTCCTTCGCCCACTCGGCCGCGATCCGTTTCTCCACCGGGGTGGCGATGAAACTTCGTGGTGCGAACAGGTGCGAGGGCTGGTCGGGCTCCTCGGTGGTGGGCAGCCCGCCCGCCCGTATCGAACGGATGCAGACGATCGCCGCGGCGATCACCACCAGGATGACGAGCGTGGCGAAGATGATCGACAGCGTGCCCTGGACGAAGGTGTTCCGGATGACCGCCGAGATCGCCGCCGGCGAGGAGGCGGTGCCGAACGACTGCGCGCCCGAGTCCTGGGCCTGCTGGAAGGCGTTGTGCTGGGCCCAGTATCCGATCGCCGGCACCGGGGAGAAGATCTTCTGCCAGGAGGCCGTGAGGGTCACGGTGAGATCCCAGACCAGCGGGATACCGGGGATCCAGCACCACTTGTACAGCTGTTTCTTGATCAGCACCGTGAAGACCACGGTCAACGCGATCGCGGCCAGCAGTTGGTTGGCGATGCCGAACAGCGGGAAGAGCGTGTTGATGCCGCCCAGCGGGTCGGTGACGCCCATCAGCAGGATCATGCCCCAGGCGAGCACCACGATCGCGGAGCAGAGCCAGGCGCCGATCCGCCACGACGGGTCACGGAACTTGCGCAGGCCCGGGATGTTGCCCAGTGAGTCGGACAGCATGAACCGCGCGACCCGGGTACCCGCGTCGACCGTGGTGAGGATGAACAGCGCCTCGAACATGATCGCGAAGTGGTACCAGAAAGCCTTGCCGCCCAGACCCCAGAGCGCGGTGTGCAGCACCTCGGACATTCCGAACGCCAGGGTGGGTGCGCCGCCGGTGCGGGAGATGATCGACTGCTCGCCGACGTCGGCGGCCGCCTGGGTGATCAGGTCGGGGGAGATGTTCGGGCTGGTCAGGCCAAGGCCGTTGACGTAGACCGCGGCGGTCTCCGCGGTCCCGCCGGTCAGCCCGGCCGGCGCGTTCATCACGAAGTACAGGTGCTGGTCCAGGATCACCGCGGTAACCAGCGCCATGATCGCCACGAACGACTCGGTGAGCATGCCGCCGTAGCCGATCATCCTGATCTGGCTCTCGTTCTCCACCATCTTCGGTGTCGTGCCCGAACAGATCAACGCGTGGAAACCCGACAGGGCGCCGCAGGCGATGGTGATGAACAGGAACGGGAACAGGGCGCCGGCGAACGCCGGGCCGGTGCCGTCGATCGCGAACGAGGTGATCGCCGGCATCTGCACGGTCGGCTGCGCGATCAGGATGCCGACGGCCAGCAGCACGATCGTGCCCACCTTCATGAAGGTGGACAGGTAGTCCCGGGGCGCCAGCAGCATCCACACCGGCAGCACCGAGGCGGCGAAGCCGTAGATGATGATCGCCCAGGCCAGCGTGACCTTGGACAGGGTGAACCAGCTCTGGCCCCATTCGGTCTCGGCGACCCAGCCGCCGGAGATGATGGCCAGCAGCAGCAGGGCGACGCCGATCAGCGATACCTCGGAGACCTTGCCGGGCCGCAGGTACCGCAGGTAGAAGCCCATGAACAGGGCGATCGGGATGGTCATGGCCAGCGAGAAGACGCCCCACGGGCTTTCGGCCAGCGCGTTGACCACGACCAGCGCCAGCACCGCGATCAGGATGATCATGATGACGAACACCGCGACCAGTGCGGCGATGCCGCCGAAGGTGCCGAGTTCGTCGCGGGCCATCTGGCCGAGGCTGCGACCGTGGCGCCGGGTGGACATCCACAGCACGAGGTAGTCCTGGACACCGCCGGCCAGCACGACGCCGATGATGATCCACATCGTGCCCGGCAGGTAACCCATCTGGGCGGCCAGCACCGGTCCGACCAGCGGACCGGCGCCGGCGATCGCCGCGAAATGGTGGCCGAACAGCACCCTGCGGTCGGTTGGATCGAAATCCTTGCCGTTGCTGTAGATCTCCGCGGGCGTGGCCCGGTCGTCCCGCGGTTTGACCACCTTGTACTCGATCAGCCGCGCGTAGAAGCGGAAAGCGATGACGTACGTGCACACCGCCGCGAACACGAACCAGACCGCGTTGACGGACTCGCCCCGGACGATCGCGATCATCACCCAGCCCAGCGCTCCGAGCAGGCCGATGACCGCGAAGACGACCCTGGCCGCCGGTTTCATCGGGGTGCGTCCCCGGACCGCCACCGGCGGCTGGTCGGGATTGGTGCGGATCAGTTCGACGCCCGAATCGGCGTCCTTCTCCTTTGTTGCCACGGACCCTCCTTCGACGTAGGAGCTGACTGAGGACGAGTGGCGCGACCGGGGCCGGGTGGCGCCGTGGACCGGCCAGACACTACTCGCGGTGAGTGTTCCCTGACCGAATGTCACTCACTCGGATTGCCGGCGGTTTCCTATTCGTGTTCGAGCCGTGTCCGGGGTGAGACCCGGCAGCGGGATTCGTCCGAGCCGCAGGACGGTCGGCGTGCTCTGGCAGGATGGGATCATGTCCGCGTGGATCTGGCTCGTCGGCGGCATCCTGCTGTCCATCGCCGAGGTCCTTGGCGCCGAATTCGTGCTGCTGATGCTCGGCGGCGGCGCATTGATCACCGCCGGGTTCGCGGCGTTCTTCCCTGACCTGCTCTGGTTGCAGGTGCTGGTGTTCGCGCTGTCCTCGGTCGCGCTCGTGCTGGGCCTGCGGCCGATGCTGCTGCGCAAGTACTACCAGCCGTCGCAGACCCGGACCGGCATCGACGCGATCATCGGATCCAAGGCCACCGTGGTGTCCACCGTCGACGCCGACGGCGGTCAGGTGAAGATCGGCGGTGAGGTCTGGTCCGCGGTCAGCCTGGACGGGCACCGCGCGCTGCCGCCCGGCACATCCGTCACCGTCGTCGAGGTCCGCGGTGCCACCGCCGTGGTCATCTGGGGGGTTTGAGCCATGGATATCGCACTGATCGTCGCCATCGTCATTGCCGTGCTGGTGATCGTGGTGCTCGTCCGGTCGGTAAAGGTGATCCCGCAGGCCCAGGCCGCGGTCATCGAACGGCTCGGCCGCTACAACAAGACCGGCAGCGCCGGGCTGGTCTGGCTCATCCCGTTCCTGGACCGGATCCGGGCCCGGATCGACCTGCGCGAACAGGTGGTCTCCTTCCCGCCGCAGCCGGTGATCACCGAGGACAACCTGACCGTCTCCATCGACACCGTCGTCTACTTCCAGGTCACCGACCCGCGCGCCGCCGTGTACGAAATCGCCAACTACATCGTCGCGGTCGAGCAGCTGACCACCACGACCCTGCGCAACGTGGTCGGCGGGATGAACCTGGAACAGACGCTGACCAGCCGCGACTCCATCAACGGGCAGCTGCGGGGAGTGCTCGACGAGGCCACCGGCAAGTGGGGCATTCGGGTGGCCCGGGTCGAGCTCAAGGCCATCGACCCGCCGCCCTCCATCCAGGAGGCGATGGAGAAGCAGATGCGGGCCGACCGCGACAAGCGGGCGATGATCCTGAACTCCGAGGGACAGCGCGAGTCCTCGATCAAGACCGCCGAGGGGCAGAAGCAGGCCGCGGTGCTCTCCGCCGAGGGGGCCAAGCAGGCCGCCATCCTGTCCGCCGAGGGGGAGCGGCAGTCCCGGATCCTGCGGGCCCAGGGTGAGCGGGCCGCCCGGTACCTGCAGGCGCAGGGCCAGGCCAAGGCCATCGAGAAGGTGTTCGCCGCCGTCAAATCCGCCAAGCCGACACCGGAACTGCTGGCCTACCAGTACCTGCAGACCCTGCCGCAGATGGCTCAGGGTGACGCGAACAAGGTCTGGCTGATCCCCAGCGACTTCAACAAGTCCCTCGAGGGCTTCGCCCGGATGCTCGGCACCAAGGGCGACGACGGGGTGTTCCGGTACGAGCCTCCCGCCGACGATTCCGTGCCGGCGTCCCGGCCCGGCGACATCGACGACGACGTGGCCGACTGGTTCGAGGGCACCTCGGCCAAGGAGGTCGCCGCCGCGGTGGCGAAGGTCGAGCGGGAGGCGGCGGTGACGATCGCGGATCAGGAGGCGGCCCGGCTGGCCGGCTACCGCGGGGAGGTCGCCCCGCCGGAGCGTCCGGCGATCTCGACCGCCAAGCCGGCCGCCGAACCGGACGACGGTCCGCCTCCGCAGCAGGCGGGCTTGCCGCCCGGGCCGGGGCGCCAGCAGGTCCCGCCGCCCGGTTACCAGCAGCCGCCCCCGGGCTATCAGCAGCCCGGGTTCCAGCAGCCCGGCTATCGGCCCGATGATCAGCGCCGCGACCAGCCCCCGCCGGGCTACCCGTACCAGCAGCCGCCGGATCAGTACGGTCCGGGGCAGCGCTGACCGGGTCCGGAAGCCCGGATCCGGGGCCGGCGCAGCCCTTCGCGGTGGTCGGGGCGGGCCGGATGGGCACCGCACTGACTGCGGCCCTGCGGGATGCCGGGGTGTCGGTGACGGGCCCGCACGGCCGGGGATACACCGGTGCCGGGGACGCTGCGGTCCTGCTGTGCGTGCCGGACGACGCCATTTCGTCCGCCGCTTCGCTGATCGATCCGGGGCCGGTGGTCGGGCATTGCTCGGGTGCGTCCGGCCTGGAGGTGCTCGGTGACCGCGAGGGTTTCAGCGTCCACCCGCTGATGACCGTGACGCCGGCTGGAACCGACTTCCGTGGGGTTTGGGCGGCCGTGGACGGCTCCACCCCCCACGCGGTCGCGGTGGCGGAGGCGGTGGCCGCGGCGGTGGGCCTGCGGCCGGTCCGGGTCGCCGGAGTCGACCGCGTCGCCTATCACGCGGCGGCGTCGATCGCGGCGAACTACCTGGTCACGGTCGAGGCGGCAGCCGAAGAACTGCTGGCCACGGCCGGACTGGACCGGCAGGTGCTGCTGCCGCTGGCCCGCGCCGCGCTGGAGAACTGGGGACGCCTCGGTCCGGCCGCCCTGACCGGGCCGGTCGCCCGGGGGGACCGCGGGACGGTGGCCGGCCATCGGGCGACGGTGGCCGAGCGGACGCCCGTGCTCATCGGACTGCACGACGCGCTGGTGGCGGCCACCGAGCGCCTGGCCGTGCTCGCCCGAGGTGCCCCGGCGACGCACGCGATACCCTCCGCCGGACTGCCCGACCCCGGGCATGAACGACGCACCGCCGACCCCACGGAGTCCGACCAGCGATGAGAACCGTTCGGACCGTCCACGATCTGCGGGCCGCGCTGCGGCCCTACCGGGCCGAGGGCTCGGTCGGACTGGTGCCCACCATGGGTGCGTTGCACGACGGGCACCTGGAACTGGCCCGTCGGGCCCGCGAGGAGAACGACGCGGTGGTGATGTCGATCTTCGTCAACCCCACCCAGTTCAACGACCCGGCGGACCTGGCCGCGTACCCCAGGGACGAACGCAAGGACGCCGACCTGGCCGCGTCGGTCGGGGTGGACCTGCTGTTCGCGCCCGGCGTGCAGGAGGTGTACCCGCCGGGATTCACCGCCACCGTCACCCTGCACGGGGCGATCGTCGAACGGCTGGAGGGCACGCATCGCGGCGTCGGACATTTTCAGGGAGTGACGACGGTCGTCGCGAAGCTGTTCGGCATGGCGTCGCCCGACCGGGCGTACTTCGGGCAGAAGGACGCACAGCAGGTGCGGGTGGTGCAGGCCATGGTGGCGGATCTGAACATCCCCACCGAGATCGTGGTGGTGCCGACCATCCGTGAACCCGACGGGCTGGCCCTGTCCAGCCGCAACCGGCGGCTGAGCCCCTTCGAGCGGGCGCGGGCGGTGCACATCTCCGAGGCGCTGCGGGCGGCGGAACTGGCGGTCGCCGGCGGGATCGTGGACGCCGGGTCGGTGGTGCAGACCGCCCGGAAGGTGCTGTCCGACAATGCCATCGACGTCGAGTACCTGGAACTGGTGGATGCATGGACGTTCCTGCCCGTCCAGGTGCTGATGGCCGGACCGGCCGTCCTCGCGGTCGCCGCCGTGATCGGCGGGACCAGGCTCATCGACAATGTCGTGCTGCAGCCGCCGCGCGGCTGAGCTGATTCGCGCAACCGTAAAGCTCCGGCTTTTCGCTGATTCCGATCCAGATCCATTCGGCCTGCGCTTGTTCCGCTGTGCCGAATCGGCGGTCGACCGCGAACCGAACCCGGGTGCTGCCCGTACCCCCGTCCGGAG
>JBIOVW010000029.1:0-4069 GCA_044867945.1 Nakamurella sp.
GGCCGCCAAGGGTTACCCGATCACCGTGGTCGCGCCGGGCAACAATGTCGCCGAGATCCTCCGGGTCGTCGGGGAAATCGGTGCGATGTTCGACCAGGTGGTGCTGCTCGGGTACCCGCCCTTCGTCAGGACTGTGCTCGACGCCGGCGCAGCCGACGGCCTGGACTGGACCTCCCTGCACATGCGGTTGGTATTCGCCGGGGAGGTGTTCAGCGAGCAGTGGCGCGATCTGCTGATGGCGCGCATCGGGTCCCGGTCCCCGTGGCTGGACACCGCGTCGCTGTACGGCACGGCCGACGCTGGGGTGCTGGGGACCGAGACCCCGGTCAGCATCGCGATCCGCCGGTTCCTGGCCGACACCCCGGCGGCGGCGCAGGAGCTGTTCGGGCAGTACCGGCTGCCGACCCTGGTGCAGTACGACCCGACCGCCCGCTACTTCGAGACCGTCGACGGCACCCTGGCTTTCACCGCGGACGGGACACTGCCCCTGGTGCGCTACCACCTGGCCGACGACGGCGGATTGGTGGCCTTCGACGAGTTGCTCTCGTTCTGCCGGGACCACGGATTCGACCCGGTCGAGCAGGTGAGCGCGGTGACGGACCGCCCCGCCCCGGCCCTGCCGTTCGTCTACGTGTTCGGCCGCAGCATGTTCGCGGTGTCGTTCTACGGCGCCAACGTGTATCCGGAGAACGTCACGGTCGGGCTGGAGCAGCCGGAGGTGGCCGGATGGACGACGGGAAAGTTCGTCTTGATGGTGGCCGAGTCGGACCCGCCGCGGCTGCGGGTGGTGGTCGAACTGGCCGGCGGCCTGGCCCCGGATGCGGCCCGCGACGCGGCGTTCGCCGCCTCGATCCAGGCCGCCCTGGTCCGGCTGAACAGCGAATTCGCGCATTACGTGCCGGCCGAGCAGCGGGTCCCGCTCATCGAGCAGCGGGTGGCCGGCGACCCGGAGTTCTTTCCGGTCGGGGTGAAGCACCGGTACACCAAGAACCGATGAGTGAAGGGAAATGCCCGCTCAGCGAGCACCTTCATTCACTCGGCCAGGCTCCCCGCCCGGATGCGCCGGGCCGGACCTGTCAGCCCGCCCGCCGGTGCGCGGTCGCGCTGGCGTACAGGCAGACCGCGGCGGCGGCAGCCAGATTGAGGGACTCGGCGCGGCCGTAGATCGGGATCCGGAGGGCCTCGTCGGCCAGCGCGACGATCTCCGACGGCAAACCGTGCGCCTCGGACCCGAACAGCCACGCCGTGGGCAGATCCAGGATGCCGTCCGCGTCCGCCGACCCGAGTTCGAGCTCGGCGTGGCCGGTGGACGCCAGAACGGACAGGCCGGCGGCGGCGAGTTCGGCGACGAGGGCGGCCGGGTCGGCAGCGGCGACAACCGGCAGGTGGAAGAGGCTGCCGGCCGAGGCTCGGATCGCCTTCGGGTTGAACGGGTCGGCCGCGTCCCCGGCGATGATGACGCCGTCCGCCCCGGCGGCGTCGGCCAGCCGGATGACGGTGCCGGTGTTCCCGGGGTCGCTGGTCTGCACCAGCACGGCGAGCAACCGTGGACGGGTGGCCAGCAGCTCGTCGACCGTCGTGGTGGGCAGGCTGCAGCGAACGACCAGGCCCTGCGGGCTGACCGCGTCGGTGAGCGCGGCGGCGGCCCGGTCGGTGACCTGCGTGACGGTGATGCCGGCCGCGTACGCCCGCCGGACCAGGTCGGTGTGCCGGGCGCCGGCGGATTCGGTCAGGTACAGCTCGACCACCGCGCCGGGGTTGTCGGCGGCGTAGGCGATCGCCTCGGCCACCGCGGGGGCACCCTCGGCGAGGAACTCCCCGGCCTCGGCCCGGCGCGAGCGGCGCAGCAGCTTGTGCGCGACGACGATCCGGGCGGACCGCTCGGTCAGCACGCCGTCCCCGATCGGCACAGCCGGTTCGTCCCGGACATCGGAACGCCCGGTCGACGCAGGGTCGGCCGGGCGTCGCGATCGGGTGGGCTGCGTGCTCAGGCCGCGTCCGCCGCGGTCGGGGCCTGCGCGGCGGCCGCGGCACCGGAGGAGGTCAGCGCGTCCTGAGCGACCTTGACGAGCGCGGCGAAGGCGGCGTCGTCGTTGACGGCCAGCTCGGCGAGCACCTTGCGGTCGACCTCGACACCGGCGATCTTCAGGCCCTGCATGAACCGGTTGTAGGTCAGACCGTGCGCGCGGGACGCCGCGTTGATGCGGGTGATCCACAGCTTGCGGAAGTCGTTCTTGCGCTTGCGCCTGTCGTTGTAGGCGTAGTTCAGGGAGTGCAGGACCTGTTCCTTGGCCTTGCGGTACAGGCGGGACCGCTGGCCGCGGTAGCCGCTGGCGCGCTCGAGGACGACCCGGCGCTTCTTCTGGGCGTTGATCGCCCGCTTCACTCTGGCCATGGTGGCACCTGGCTTTCTATGTCGGCCGGTCGGACAAGGGACCGGGTGTCGGAGTCGGTTGATGCGGGGTTCGACAGGCTCAGAGGCCGAGCAGGCGTCGCATCCGCGGCGCGTCGGCGGGCGCGATCACCTTGGCGCCGTCCATCCGCCGGGTCACCTTCGTCGACTTCTTCTCCAGGTTGTGCCGCTTGCCGGAGCCGGCGTGGGTCAGCTTGCCGCTGCCGGTCACCTTGATCCGCTTCTTGGTGCCGGAGTGGGTCTTGTTCTTGGGCATTGCTTCGCTCACATTCCACTGTCGTGGTGACCCGCACGGGTGGATCACCTGCGTCTTCACTGCGGTTCGGTACTGCGGCGCAGGCGCCATCGACGGATCGGCGGTCGCGCACACCGAGCCGACCCGTTCCGGGTCAAGTGCCAGGACCGCGGGCTCGGTCAGGCCTCGCCCGCGGTCAGCCGGCCGCTGTCAGGATGCGGCCGCCGGCTGATTCTGGCGAGGTCGTGCCTGCTTGTGGGGGGCCAGAACCATGATCATGTTGCGGCCGTCCTGCTTGGGCGCGCTCTCCACGAACCCCAGCTCGGCCACATCGGCGGACAGCCGTTGCAGCAAGCGGAACCCGAGTTCGGGGCGGGACTGCTCCCGACCGCGGAACATGATCGTGACCTTGACCTTGTCCCCGGCCTTGAGGAACCGAACGACGTGACCCTTCTTGGTCTCGTAGTCGTGCGAGTCGATCTTCGGCCGAAGCTTCATTTCCTTGATGACCGTCAGGACCTGGTTCCGACGGGCCTCACGGGCCTTCTGCGCGCTCTCGTACTTGAACTTGCCGTAGTCCATGAGCTTGCAGACCGGAGGCCGGGCATCCGGGGCCACCTCGACCAGGTCGAGGTCGGCCTCCTGCGCCATGCGCAGTGCCTCGCCGACCGGCACGATGCCGATCTGCTCCCCCTCCGACCCGACGAGACGTACCTCGGGAACGCGGATCCTGTCGTTGATGCGTGGCTCGACGCTGATTGAGTCCTCCTGCTGACGGTTGATCTCCTCGTGCGCTGCCCGCCCGCCGAGCCCCGCTCCGGCTGTGGCGACAGTCGAAAAAGGGCCCGGCGCGAAACGCGCAGAGCCCTGAGCACCAGCCCGGACGGCAAACCTAGCCGCTCGGCGCGACACCCTCGGCGGGCGCGCGTCACCGACCTACGGTCGGTGGACCGGTACCCGGCCGCGTGAACAGCTCGGGTGGGAGTCGGGCTCCGCTTGTTTCCCCCGCGTGCGCGGAGGCTGGTCGCACATGACAGCGTACACCGTGTGAGTACATCTGATCGACCGGTCACCGATGGTGACGCCGCTGCTCCCGCCCGCGACCTGGTCGACATTCCTGCCGCCGAGGTGATCAGCCGGGCCGCCGTCATGCTGATGAGCGCGGCGGCCGAGCAACTCGGGCTGTCGTCGCCCGATCCGGAGCACCCGGAGCACCGCGATCTCGGCGAGGCCCGGATCCTGATCACGGCACTGGCCGGCTTGGTGAACGCCGCAGCACAAGACCTCGGCCCGCACGCCGCCGCCTTCCGGGACGGGCTGGCCGGCCTGCAGGGAGCCTTCCGGGAGTACTCGATCGAACCAGACGCGCCGGGTCATGGACCGGGAGAGGGTCGATGAGCACGGACCCTCCCCCGCCCGGG
>JBIOVW010000030.1:0-5951 GCA_044867945.1 Nakamurella sp.
CGGCGGCACTTGCCGATCCGGTCTCGGACGGTCCAAGGCTTCGTTCACTCATCCATCGCTCCCGGGGGCGGTTGAGCTTCCGCGGTGATCATGGCGTTCGCCGGTCGGTGGTCATCCGGGGCGACCCCGCCCGCGGAACCTGACAGGCGCGATCGGCCATCAGCTGTCGTGGCGGGCACCTCACAATCCCCATGGTTCCTTTCGGTTCTCACGGTCAAACATGTGGAAGGGTCGAAGCTCGGCCGATTGCCAGGTCGGCGCAGGGCGGCCGAGCCGGTCCGCTACATCCGACATTCCGGCACGATCACTTCCCGGTCGGGCCGCCCAATCCCTGCGTCCACAGCGCCTCCTCCTGATCGGCATAGATGTCCAGCAGCCGGCGCGCGTGCCGGCCGGCCGCCTCCTCCTGGGCCAGCCCGGCGCGCATCGTCTCGAGTTTGGCGCGGCCGGCCGGGAAGGGCGCCAGCAAGGGCGTGGCCCGGTCGGTGAGTACCTCGATCACCGCCGGCCGGTCCGCGCTCAGCGCGGCGTCCCAGGCCGTCCCGACCTGGGCGGGGTCGTCCACCCGGATGCCCCGCAGGCCCAACAGTTCGGCGTATCCGGCGTAGGGAAAGTCGGGCAGGTCCTGGCTGGCCGCGAACACCGGCTCGCCTTCCATCTCCCGCTGCTCCCACGACACCTCGGCGAGGTCGCCGTTGTTGAGCACGCAGACCGCGAAACGAGGGTCGGCCCACCGCGGCCAAAGCCGAGAAACCGTCACCAGCTCGGCGAGTCCGGTCATCTGCATTCCGCCGTCGCCGGTCAGCACAACCATGGGCCGGTCGGGTCGTTCGAGCTTCGCGGCGATGCCATAGGGGATGGAACAGCCCATGCTGGCGAGGGTTCCGGACAAGTGCACCGGCACGCCGGGCGGTACCCGCAGTTGCCGGGCGTACCAGTAGACACAGCTGCCGACGTCGACGGCGATCTGGGCGTTGGCCGGCAGTCGGCCGTTCAGTTCGGCCACCACCAGCTCCGGGTTGACCGGGTCGGCCGGGGTACTCGCCCGGTCGGCCGCCAGATGCCGCCACGCACGCACACTGCCCTCCACCTCGGCCCGCCACTCGCCCCCGGCACCGCCGGACAGGAGCGGCAGCAAAGCATTGAGAGTGTGGCCGGCGTCCCCGACCAGTCCCACCTCCACCGGGTAGCGGTTGCCGAGCGTTCGCCCGTCGATATCGATCTGCACCGCCCGCGCCCGTTCCGGTGGCGGGTAGAACTCGGTCCACGGATCGTTGCTGCCGACAATCAGCAGCGTGTCGCACCGGCCCAGCAGGAATGCACTCGCGGTGGAGCCGAGATGGCCCATGGTGCCCACGGCGAACGGCAGTGACTCATCGACGTAGGGCTTGCCAAGCAGGCTCGTCGCGATGCCCGCACCGAGGCGCTCAGCCATGGCGACGACCTCCGACCCGGCACGCCGCATGCCCTGACCGGCCAGCACGGCGCAGCGCCGGCCCGCGTTGAGCACATCAGCGGCCGCGTGCAGGTCGGGTTCGTTCGGCACGACGCGCGGGGGACGCCATTGGGACGAGGTGACCACCACTCCGTGCTCGTGCGGGTGCTCCGGCGCCGGCTGCTGCTGCACGTCGTGCGGCACGATGACCACCGTCGGAGAACGGGTGGCTAGCGCGGTCCGGAAGGCGCGGTCGAGCACCATCGGAAACTGCTCCGGCGTGCTCACCTGACGGCAGAATTGGGCGGCCACATCCTTGACCAGGGTGACCAGGTCGATCTCCTGCATGTACCCGGACCCGAGGACGCTGGTGTCCTGCTGTCCGACAATGGCCACCACGGGCACTCCGTCGAGCTTGGCGTCGTAGAGGCCGTTGAGCAGGTGGACCGCTCCCGGCCCCTGCGTCGACATGACCACCCCCACGCCACCGGCGTACTTCGCGTGGCCGACGGCCATGAAAGCGGCGTTCTCCTCATGCCTGGCCTGGACGAATTCGATCCGCCCCGCGCGCCGAAGGGCGCCCATGACAGTGTTGATACCGTCGCCGCTGTAGCCGAACACGCGGGAAACGCCCCACGATTCGAGCCTCTCCACGATCAGGTCGGCGACAAGTCGCTCACTCAACGGCTGCTCCTTCCGTGCGGCCCGCCGATCAAGCAGGCGGCTTCGGTCGTCGTCCGAGACCCTGCAGGACGGACGGCAACGGCGCAGGATGACATCGACCCCGGCCGCCACCACGCACGCGGCCGGCCTTGGACCAGAAGATGTCCGCTACCGGTCCGGTTCAAACAGGGGGCCGGCAGCGTGACCACGGCGCGTGCACGATCACCCGGATGCCGATCCGACGGTCGGCCGGCGGTCGTGAACGACCCGGCTTCCGGTGCCGGCCGACCTCACCGTCGTGCATGCCGAGCGCGACGCGATCACCAGCCATTCCTACGCCGCGGGCCTGGTTGCCGAGCACGGCGGCCACCTGATCGTCGTGCCGGCCGCAACGCATTCCTGTCCCTACCGCGATGTCGACCGATTCGGCGATCAATTCGGCGGCCGTGCCGTTCTGGACCTTCTTCCCAGTCGAACCCGCCCTTCGATCGGCGTCACCTCTACCGGATACGCCGCCGCCGAACGGTGGCTCAAGACCGCGCGACGCACCGGTGCCCGCGCCCGACTCGTCGCCGTCGACACCCGCGATGCCCCCACGACGTCGGTTCCATCGGTCGATCCGGACCCGAACTCGCCCGGCTGCCCGAAGCGCGCCGGCCTTGGACCCCCATGCGGATCAACGCCACCTTGGACGCCTTGACGGATACCGGCCTGCCCGTCATCACCAAGCAATGAATCGAACGGTTCGAACTGGTCCAGCGACCGTTGCTGCACCAAGGGTTCAGCGGGGTCCGGTGTCGGTTTGCTCAGTACCTGGGGTGTGTTGGTTGATGATGTCCCGGGCGACCTGCTCGACGGAGGCGTCAGGCGTCCGGCCCAGCCGTTGATGGAAGCCGGCGCGGGCCAGGTCGGCGGTGATGCCGTGCGTGGCCATGAGCACGCCGATGGCCTGATTGACGGTGAACCGGGTACGCAGCACCTGCTGCAGGCGGTGGGCGTCGGGTTCGCCGGTTTGGGAGGCGGAGTAGTCGGTCAGGCCCCGGTCCAGGTATTCGGTGAGCACCATCAGCAGATCGGGGTCCGGGTCCTGCAGGCCACCGCTGGTCGCGCTGTACAGGTTCAGGCAGCCCACCGGGCGTTCCCGGGCGTGCAGCGGTTCGGCGTGGAAGGCGCGGACGCCGGCGTGCTGGACGGCATCGGCCAGGATGGGCCATTGGTCGGCGACCTGCTCGCTGGTCATGCTGACCGCCCGACCGGTGCGCAAGGCCTGCAGGCACGGCCCGTCGCCCTGCCCGTACTGACCCTCGTCCACGATCATGACCCGCCGGTCGGTGCTGGCCGCGGTGAACGGCGGCCCGGCGAACTGGGCGGTCACCCCGGCCCAGTCCACGTCGTCGACGAGGCGGACCGCCTCGTGCGAGGCCCGGTACATCAGGTCGATCAGGCTGTCCTCATCATGCACCCGCCGGTGCAGCTCTTCGATCAAACTGGCCATGTCCAACGGGCGGGCGGCAAGGGCCCGCAGGAACGCCCCTGATGGCGCCGCTGATGCCGGCGGGTCGTGGGCAGGCGGGGATGGTTCGGAGCCGGTCATGGCTGTCCCTTCACCGGGCGGCACAGGTTGTGCACGGGATCCGGCGGGCGGACACCGCAACTTCTCAAGATTCCCTGGGTGCTGCCACGGGAGGACCAGCTCGATATGGCCCGATTCTACCTACGATCCCGGCGACGGGTCTCCCCGGCAGGATGGTTTCCGGACCGGGAAGGGGTTCAATTCAGGGCAGGCGCGCCGATCCGCGGTGGCGGCGACACGGCGAAATGCCGGTGGCGGAGGCGAATGGCTGGTGGAGGCCACCGAGGACGAGATCAACGCGGGGGATCCGGAACACACCGGCTGGCAGCCGATCGTGCCGTCGGGGGTGGACTTCACCGGCACCCGGCTACTGTGCATGGACGTGCTGCGCCGGCTGCCGGTGGACGGGGCAGCGGTCACGGTGCGCGGCGGTGGTGCGACCAAGGCGATGCTGCACGCCACCGATCCGGTGATCGCCCGCTTGGACGATCTGCAGTTCGTGGTCGGTGAAGGCCCCTGCCAGGACGCCTATCGGCTTCGCGCGCCGATGCTCGAGCCCGATCTGGCCTCGCCTGCCGCCGTCAGGCGGTGGCCGGTGTTCGGCCGGGAGGCGACGGCCGCCGGCGCGGCCGCGGTGTTCGCGTTCCCGCTCCAGGCGGGTGCGGTGCCGTTCGGCGTGCTGGAGCTGTATCGGAGCGTGCCCGGCCGATTGAGCGATGAGGAGGTGGCCGCCACCGTGCTGCTGGTGGACACCGGCGCGCGCCTGGTGCTGGACGATGTCGCGGGCGCCGGCCTGGCTCCGACCGTGGACGATCCCGATCCGCTGTTCGGGCGGGACGAGGTGCCCATGGCCACCGGGATGCTCGCGGTCCAGCTCGGGATCTCGCTGACCCAGGCGTTGATCGAGCTGCGGGCCGCGGCTTTCACCACGAACCGACCCATCACCGACGTCGCTGCCGACGTCCTGACCGGCCGGATCACCTTCACCCCCGGTTCCCACGCCTGAACGCCTGACACTGCACCCGATGACGGCGACGGACCTGTTTGAAGGCGTGCGGCGTGGGGAACCGTGAACGACGAATCCACGCGAGACGTCCGCCCGTCGTTCTGTTTCTCGGGCCCGGCGGCGGCGACACCGGCGGAGGGTGGCAAGGGTCCACGATGAACGTTCGCGAGCGATTCCGGGAACTCGTGGCCCGGCAGCCCGCCCAATTCGTGGCGCCCGAGTTGCTGCCGGTCCGGCTCGCCCGGGCCGCCGTCGACATCGCACCCGCGGTCCACGGCGCCGGAATCAGCGTCCTGGCCCCCGGCGGCGTACGGATCCCGATCGGAGCCAGCGACCCCCATGCCGCGACCGCCGAACGGTTGCAGTTCACCTTCGGTGAGGGACCCTGCGTGCAGGTCGCCCGCACGGGCCGACCGCTGTTCGCCGACGCCGCCCGCTTCGCCGCGTCCTGGCCGCTGCTCTACCAGGAGCTGCGCACCCGCACCCCCTACCGGGCGGTCCTGTCCCTACCGCTGCGCCGAGGATCCTGGCCGTTCGGATCGGTGAACCTGAACCTGGCCGATGACCCGGCGGAGGGCATCCCGCCCGAGACCTGGTCGACCGCCCGGACGGTGGCCGACGAGATCGGCACCACCCTGACCACGATCCCGCCCGGCCGCGACGGCGACGCCTCGACGCCGCCCGCCCGGGACGAGACCGACGACCCGGCCTGGTTGAACAGCCCGCCCGCGCAGCGACGACAACAGGTCTGGATCGCCATCGGCATGCTCAGCGTCCAACTCGGCCTGAACCCGGCCGACGCGCTGGCCGAACTGCGCGCCCTGACCTTCACCGCCGGCCTCGACCTCGACCAATACGCCGCCGACCTGGTCAACCGGCGCACACCACTCCCCGACCGCGACCAGTAACCCGTCCGTCGACCCGGCGCCGCACGACAGACGGCGGTGACGGTGCGATCCCACACCCCCGGGACGGCGACACCACACGCGTCGATGGCGCAGAATGGTCAAGGATCAGCTACTCGCTTCGACGCACACCGTGGGGAGTGGACCATGGACGCGATCTGCGATAACGACGGGTCGATGCTCTCGCCCGGTGCGCTGGCCGAGTCGGTGCGCGCCGCCCTGGCCTGCCGCTCACCGGAGGAATCACTGCAGGCCGCCATCGACATCGCGATGAGCACCGCATCGTGCGATCACGCGTCGATCACCGCGCTCGGACCGCGCCGATCCATGGACATTGTCGCCTCCTCCGACGACCGGTCCGGCAAGGCC
>JBIOVW010000031.1:0-8723 GCA_044867945.1 Nakamurella sp.
CTGCTCACCGCGCGTCGACTGGCTCCGGGCGTGACCACCCCACGACCGCAGCGACGCCCCACGACCAGCGGCCGGTAGGCCGCCGCCGCGGGCGAGAAGATTGTCAAGGCATGACGGCTGGGTAACAATCACGCTGCGCGAGGTACGGGCGGCCATCCGGGAGTCGTTACCCCCGATGTCCATTTCGCGTGAGAAACTGCCTGTTCACGGGCATCAAAACGGTACCCCGCGTGCTCTGTCAAGGCAGACGCCACGGTAGGGGACCGTGAGCCGCGTCGCTTGCCACATCCGAACTCGGGCGGAAGTCGCAGGTAGGCTTGGTTTTTGCAGCGTCCGTCTTGAGGGAGGGCATTGTGACCGGCTACGACTCCTCGGAAGAGGCCGAACGGGATTCGAGTCCCGCCGATGGTTACCGCCAGACCCCAGCGCAACTGACTGCTCAGATTCGGGTACTCAACGATGAGATCGCCCAGCTGCGCCGCCGGCTGGCCATCACACCCACCGACACGCGTCCGCTGGAGCGCCAACTCACCGAGTCGGCGAACCGGATCAACGCGCTGTCCGAGCGAAACGAGAAGCTGGTCGTCACCCTGCGTGACGCGCGGGCCCAGCTCCTGCAGTTGAAGGAAGAGGTCGACCGGCTCGCGCAGCCGCCCAGCGGTTACGGCGTCTTCCTGACCACCGGTCCCGACGGCACCGTCGAGGTGTTCACCGGCGGCCGCCGGATGCGGCTCGCCGTCTCACCCACGGTCGACGTCGACGAATTGCAGCGCGGCCAGCAACTGCGTCTCAACGAAGCGCTGACGGTGGTCGAGGCCGCCCAGTTCGACGTCATCGGAGAGGTCTGCGCGCTGCGCGAGGTCCTCGACGGCGACCGCGCCCTGGTCGTCGGGCACGCCGACGAGGAGCGGGTGGTGCACCTGGCCGCTCCGCTGCTGGATCTGCCGCTCAAGCCCGGCGATTCCCTGCTGGTCGACTCCAAGGCCGGCTACGCGTACGAGCGGGTGCCCAAGTCCGAGGTCGAGGACCTGGTGCTGGAGGAGGTGCCGGACGTCGCCTACGAGGACATCGGCGGCCTGACCCGGCAGATCGAGCAGATCCGGGACGCGGTGGAGCTGCCGTTCCTGCACGCGGACCTGTTCCGTGAGTACCAGCTGCGGCCGCCCAAGGGTGTGCTGCTGTACGGTCCGCCCGGCTGCGGCAAGACGCTGATCGCCAAGGCGGTGGCCAACTCGCTGGCCAAGAAGGTGGCCGCGGCCCGCGGCGCGGAGACGCACACCAGCTACTTCCTCAACATCAAGGGCCCCGAGCTGCTCAACAAGTACGTCGGCGAGACCGAGCGGACGATCCGGCTGATCTTCCAGCGAGCCAGGGAGAAGGCGTCCGACGGTACGCCGGTCATCGTGTTCTTCGACGAGATGGACTCGGTGTTCCGCACCCGCGGCACCGGCGTCTCCTCCGACGTGGAGACCACGATCGTGCCCCAGCTGCTCAGCGAGATCGACGGGGTGGAAGGCCTGGAGAACGTCATCGTGATCGGCGCGTCCAATCGCGAAGACATGATCGACCCGGCCATCCTGCGACCCGGCCGGCTCGACGTGAAGATCAAGATCGAGCGGCCGGACGCCGAGGCGGCCAGGGACATCTTCAGCAAGTACCTCGTCACCGAGCTGCCGATCCACCCGGAGGATCTCGCCGAGTTCGGCGGGGACCGCCAGGCCTGCCTGGGCGGCATGATCCAGCACACCGTCGAGCGGATGTACGGGGAGACCGACGAGAACCGGTTCCTGGAGGTCACCTACGCCAACGGGGACAAGGAGGTCCTGTACTTCAAGGACTTCAACTCCGGCGCCATGATCCAGAACATCGTCGACCGGGCGAAGAAGTCGGCGATCAAGTCGCGGATCGAGACCGGGGCCAACGGCCTGCGGGTCAGCCAGCTGCTCGAGGCGATCACCGACGAGTTCGCCGAGAACGAGGACCTGCCGAACACCACGAACCCGGACGACTGGGCCCGTATCTCCGGCAAGAAGGGTGAGCGGATCGTGTACATCCGCACCCTGGTCTCCGGCAAGCAGTCCGAGGGTTCGCGGGCCATCGACACCGCCTCGAACACGGGGCAGTACCTGTAGGTGCAGATCAGCGATCGTGCTCAGGCCAACACGGTCGCGCTGACCAGGGTCGCGGCTGTGGTGCTCACGCCCGCGGTCGCGAGGGACCACATGCCGAAGCGGATCAATCGGTACTTGGTTGCGACGATCCGGCTCACCACGGACAGCTGATGGATCGCGTGAGCGGTGGGATCCAGGCTCGACGATGCGAGCGCCGAACGTAGTGATGTGACATCCGGGTGCGTGACGACGTGTCCGAAGTAGGTCACCACCCTCGACGGCGGGCCGGGTCGACCCGTCCGACGCGGATAGACTGCCGCACCCAGCAGCGCGATTCCGGCGACCGTTGGGGCAACTCCGCCGGCCCACCACAACCACTCGATACGGTTGTCCAACGTCGCCGGCTCCCAACGGCCACCGAGCAGACCGGCGAGCAGCGCCCCGACGGCAACGCCCGTCGCCGCCAGCAAGAGCTGGGCCTTCGAGTCGGCGCGGGTGAGCTCCTCGCGAGTGGTCTTCAGCAAGTTCTCGCAGTACGTCTGCAGGGGATCCGCGGCAGCCGCCGGGGGTGCCAGGTTGTCCGCGGCACCCGTGCGACCAGCCGGCCTGTGGCGCATGGCCTGGACACCGACGACCGCGGCCAGCACCAGGCCCACGAGTGGCAGCCGGCTGGAAAGCCCACGATCGGTCATGCGATCCTCCCGACGTCGTCCTCGTTGAGCGTGAACTCGGCAATCACTGCGCTGAGCCCACTCAACCGGGTGCGCTGAGGCGCCTGGATGATCGACGGTCCCGTACGCATCGTCGCCAGCAGGCTTGCCGCGTCCCCGCGGAGGGGGTCTCCGGCGCGGCGAGCGGTCTGTCCGATGAGGTCGACGGTGTCGGCGTCGGCCATCCCCGCGGCGACCCGGATCGCCAGGCGGCGCACCTCAAAGGGTTGCGTCTGGTCATCCACCAGATCGCGAACAGCCTTGACGATGATCTGCCCGGTCGGTTGGGCCTCGAGCGCCTCAAGGGCCGAGATCCGAAGGTCGAGTGCGACATCCCCCGCGGCCAGCTTCTTTAGGTGGTCCACCGCATCCTGCTTCAGCCGGCAACCCGAGCCGGCGACACACGCCGCCTTGACCATCGCGGCCGGCGAGGTGTCGGTCGACAGGATGGCGTTGACCATGTCCGAGACGCGCGGCTCGTCGAAGTGGCGCAATGCGACGAGCGCCGAGATCCGGAGTGCCGTCGGGTTTGTTGGCGAATCGTCCTTTGCCGGATCGGAACGGGGTCCGGCCGCAGAGAGCAGCGTCGGCAGCGCCTCTGGATCCGCTGAGTTTCCGAGGTACTGGGCCGCGAACTGCCGGATGATCTTGTTCTCGTCCGGGTCTTCCACCAGCGATTTGATCGCAGCGGTGATCGTTGGTCCCCACCGAGGCGGCAGCACCAGCAATGCTTGGGCGCGGATCCGGGCGGGCCACACCCGGCCACCCTTGGAGCGCTTCTTCTTGCCCGTCGCGTTGCCGCCCGTGACCTTCGAGCCGACGATGCCGAGCAGTTTGCTGGTCGCCCGATCGGTGTCGAGGTGCCCCAGCGCACGAACGCCGGCGAGCCGGTCGTCGTCCGAGTCCGAGTCCAGCAAGTCCTCGGCGGCCAGCAGCGCGATGTCCACCGGATCAGCGCGCCGAACGAGATCCGGCAGCCGGCCGCCGACCACGAGTCGATAACAGTCGACGCCACCGTGCGGTTCGCCCAACTCCACTCGGCGGACGAATTCGGCGCCATAGGAGGGCACCGTCCTGTCCCTCGGCAGCATGACCTTGAACGATTCGGTCATCCAGATCTCGTCGGGCCCGACAAAGCTGTCGAGGCGAACAGCCAAGATGCGCTCGAAACCCTCCGGAGCCTCCGTGTCGGCGATCAGAAAGTTACCGGCATGCAGCACGGTGCGGGCCCGGATCTCAAGCCCCATCTCCTGCAGCGCAGGGTCGGCCAGACGATGGGCCAGGTGACGCGCGCACCGAATGGCCTGCTCGACATCCGTGAAGCAGATGTGCACACAGTCGCCCCGCCCGGTGTTGCTGCCGACAACCGACCCCCACTCGTTTGCTTTCGCGACCAACTCTTCATGAAGCGCGGTGGCCCGCGTCTGCAAATCGAAATATTTCGTCGAGGAATCGACCCAATCCTGGTGCAGGACAAACAACGCCTGCCGCCGGAATGGCTCGGGCGCCTTCTTCGGACCTGCAGCATCCTCCACGTCGACCCTTTGCCGGTCCTCATGTGACGATGTCGTGCACCTGGCCTATTCTGACCCATCTGTTGCGATTTCGGGGGCGAGCGCCGCCAATCCGGCTTCCAGCTCGTCCAGGATCCGGCCGGTCTCGATCACCAGGGCCCCCAGGAACACCCCGCGGGTCAGGTTCGCGGCCAGCATGTCGCCCAGGTCGGCGTTGATCTGCTCGATTCGCTCCCGGGCGATGCCGATGGCCCGCCGCGCTGCGCCGCCGACCACATTGGACTTGGCGCCCTTCTCCGTCCGCACCACGGTGTGCGCGAATGCCTCGATCGCGTCCGCGGTCGCCGCCAGCATCGCCGAGGCCATCGGCATCGGGGGTTGCCGGCCGTCATGCTCGGGCATCTTCACCGATATGTCCCGCACGGTCCGGGCGATCGTCCGGTTCTGCAGTTCGACGATCTGCAGGGTCTCGTTCGCCTGCCGGAGCCGGTCCAGCGCCGGTGCCCAGGTTGCCCGGTTCGGGTGCAGGGACAGTGACTGCCCGGCCCGTTCCACGTCCGATTCGGCGGACGCGGCGTGGCGGCCCTGTTCCCGGGCTGCGCGCAGCCAGCCCGCCGCCTGGCCGGAGGGCCAGGGCCGGGCGATTGACGTCGCGATCGTCGACAGGACGTCCACCACGCTGTCGGCCAGGATCGTCACCGAACGGGTCGCCGCCGCCACATGGTTTGGCGGAATGACGACGAAGTTCACCAGCACTGCCACTCCCGCGCCGATCAGGGTGTCCAGGAACCGCTGCTCGAGCTGGGAGCTGCCCAACGCGAGCACGAACAGCCCGTTGATCGGGATCTGGGCTGCGGCGCCCGGGCCGAGCCGCAGCACCTTGCCGACCAGGAACCCGATCCCCACGATGACCGCGATCGACCAGGCGTGCAGGCCGATCAGCCCGCCCAACCAGATCGCGACGAGGATGCCGACGACCACGCCGAGCACCTTCTCCGCCGCGTCCCGGATCGATGCCTTGATGGTGAGCACGGCGATCAGTGAGGCGGTCAGCGGCGCCCAGATCGGGGCCGGTGAGTCGAGCAGCCACGCCGCCAGTGCCCAGGACAGCCCGGCCGACACGGAGATCTTGGCGGCCTGGATGAGGACCTCGCGATCGATCTCCAGGACCTCGCCGACCGACCTGTTGCGCCAGCTGCCACGGCCCAGAAGCGAGGCGAGCCGACGTCGCAGCCGACCGCCGCGGGTGGTGTCGGTCTCGTCCCGGGCCGACGGTGCCGAAGCGGAATCCATGCCGCCGATCCTGCCGCAACCGGATTTCACTAGATTCGTGGAATGAGCGAGCGACAGCGAGCGAGTCATCAACACAGGACCGGCGCCCGTGTCCGGGCGACCGAGCCTGCGAGGTGCCGGGGATGGGCGGCGGTATGAGCGAGCGACAGCGAGCGTGTCATCAACACAGGACCGGCGCCCGTGTCCGGGCGACCGAGCCTGCGAGGTGCCCGGGATGGGCGGCGGTATGAGTGTGCGTCGCATCATGGGGACCGAGGTCGAGTACGGCATCTCGGTGCCCGGCGAACCGGGCGTGAACCCGGTCATATCTTCCACCCAGGTGGTCCTGGCCTACGCGGCGTCGGTGGCCGCACCCCGGGCGCGCCGCCCCCGCTGGGACTACGAGGTGGAGTCGCCGCTGCGCGACGCCCGCGGGTACGACCTGTCCACCCTGTTCGGCGCGGCGGAGCCGGACGTCGACGACATCGGTGCGGCCAACGTCATCCTGTCCAACGGAGCCCGGCTCTACGTCGACCACGCACACCCTGAGTTCTCCTCGCCCGAGGTGACCAATCCGCGGGACGCCGTGCTGTACGACAAGGCGGGGGAGCGGGTGATGGAGACCGCGGCGCGGCTGGCCGCGTCGTTGCCCGGGTCCAAGCCGATCCAGATGTACAAGAACAACGTCGACGGCAAGGGCGCCTCCTACGGCACCCACGAGAACTACCTGTGCAGCCGGGACACCCCGTTCCCGGCGATCATCTCCGGGCTCACCCCGTTCTTCACCACGCGGCAGGTGTTTGCCGGCGCCGGGCGTGTCGGCATCGGCCCGGCCGGGCAGACCGAGGGCTTCCAGCTGGCCCAGCGCAGCGACTACATCGAGGTCGAGGTCGGGCTGGAGACCACGCTCAAGCGCGGCATCATCAACACCCGCGACGAGCCGCACGCCGACGCCGACAAGCACCGCCGGCTGCACGTGATCATCGGCGACGCGAACCTGGCCGAGATCGCCACCTACCTGAAGCTCGGATCCGCCGCGCTGGTGCTGTCGATGATCGAGTCGGGTTGGGCGCTGCCGTCGGTCGAGCTGGCGCATCCGGTCGCCGCGGTGCACCAGATCTCCCACGACCCCACCCTCAAGGTCACCGTTCCCCTCACCGACGGGCGCCGGCTGACCGGCGTCGACGTTCAGCGGGCCTACCACGAAGCAGCGGCCAAGTACGTGGAGGCCGAGTACGGATCGGACACCGATGAGCAGACCCGGGATGTGCTGGACCGCTGGATCAGTGTGCTGGACAGGCTGGCCGTCGATCCGATGGATCTGGCCTCCGAACTGGACTGGCCGGCCAAGCTGCGGCTGCTGGAGGGATACCGGAGCCGGGACGGGCTGTCCTGGGGGGCCGGCCGGCTGGCGCTGATCGACCTGCAGTACTCAGACGTGCGGATGGACAAGGGCCTGTACAACCGGCTGGTGTCCAGGGGCTCGATGCAGCGGTTGGTCGCGGAGGAGGACGTGACCGCGGCGATGACCGAACCGCCGAACGACACCCGCGCCTACTTCCGCGGTAGGTGCGTGGCCAAGTACGCGGACCGGCTGGCCGCTGCGTCCTGGGACTCGGTCATCTTCGACATCGGGCGGGAGTCGCTGGTGCGCATTCCGACGATGGAGCCGACGCGCGGCACCAAGCACCACGTGGGTGCGCTGCTGGATGCCGCCCAGGACGCCACGGAACTGGTGGACGCGCTCACTCGCCGGTGACCGGCGGACCGGGGAGCGCCCGGCGGACAGTCGGTGCCCGTCGGTATCCTCGCGCATAGCGGCAACAGATCGGAGACCAGAGATGGCCCAGGAGCAGACGACCCGTCACGACGGCGGGGACGGCGACGACGAGGGCCCCGGCGCCGACGCCGCGGGGCAGGAACGACGCGAGAAGCTGGCCGCGGAGACCGACGACATCCTGGACGAGATCGACGACGTCCTGGAGTCCAACGCCGAGGACTTCGTCCGGTCGTATGTGCAGAAGGGCGGCCAGTGACCGCTGACGGTCAGGTCGGGCGGTGGCCGGTTTCGGCCATCCCGGCCGCGTACATGCGCCCCGGCAAGGGCTCGTTCACCGAGTTCCTGGTCGACGCCGAGCCGCATCTGCTACCCGGCCGCGGCCACCGGCCGATCGACCCGGCCGTGGTCGCCTCGGTATTGCCGCACGGCACCACGATCGTCGCGGTGACCTGCCGGCACGGGGTGGTGATCGCCGGCGACCGGCGGGCCACCATGGGCAACATCATCGCCCAGCGGGACATCGAGAAGGTTTTCGTGGCCGACTCGCACTCGGCCATCGGCATCGCCGGCACCGCCGGCCTGGCCGTTGAGCTGGTCCGGCTGTTCCGACTCGAGCTCGAGCATTACGAGAAGATCGAGGGCGTCCGGCTGTCCCTTGACGGCAAGGCGAACCGGCTGGCCACCATGATCCGCGGCAATCTGGGCATGGCCATGCAGGGCCTGGCGGTCGTACCGCTGTTCGCCGGCATCGAGGTCCCCGGTCCCGACCCGGCCACCCGGGAGCCGGGGCGCGGGCGGATCTTCTCCTACGACGTGGCGGGCGGGAAGTACGAGGAACACGATTACTACGCGGTCGGCTCCGGCTCGACGTTCGCCCGGTCCGCGCTGAAGAAGCGGTACGACGGCTCGGCGGACCTGCCCGGGGCCGTGCGCACCGCGGTCGAGGCGCTGTACGACGCCGCCGACGACGACAGCGCGACCGGCGGACCCGACCTGACCCGCCGGATCTTCCCGGTAGTCGTCGCCATCACCGCCGACGGCGCGGTGCGTTGGACCGACGACGAGGTGGGCGGGGTGGCCGAGGCCGTGGTCGCGGGGCGGATGGTCAACCCCGGCGGCTGACCGGCGCCCGAGCCGGTGCTTTGGACCCGCCCGCCCAACCCTTGACCCGCCCGCCCAAACCTTCACCGCCCGCCCGACCCGGCGCCCGCCCGCCCACCACGCAAGCCCGAGCGTTCGAGGAGCCCCGCCCGCCGTGACGATGCCCACCATCTACGCCTCCCCCGAGCAGTTCATGCGGGACCGCTCGGAGTACGCCCGCAAGGGCATCGCCCGC
>JBIOVW010000032.1:0-2176 GCA_044867945.1 Nakamurella sp.
TCCACGTCGTCCCGGATCCGGCGGACGGTGTCCAGGTCCTGGCCGGCGGGGTCGTCCACCGGCCAGTCCTCGTACCGCTTGCCGGGGAAGATCGGGCAGGCATCGCCGCAGCCCATGATGATGACCACGTCGGCGGTGCGGACGGTCTCGTCGGTCCACGGCTTGGGGAACTCGCCGGCGATGCCGATGCCCCGTTCGGTCATCGCCGCGACCGCGACCGGGTTGACCTCGGTGCCCGGTTCCGAGCCGCCGGACCACGCGACCGCGGCATCGCCGGCCAGGTGCTCGAAGAAGCCCAGCGCCATCTGCGAGCGACCGGCATTGTGAGTGCACAGGAACAGCACCGTGGGCTTGCCGTCGTCGTGCAGCCCCTCGATCTTCGCCAGCGCCCGCAGCCGTTGCCGGGCGAACCGTTCGGCCATCAACGGCACGAACTGCCCACGGTGGCCCGGTCGGCGAACTGGTCATAGGAGGAGTGCAGGAACCGTTCGATGGTCTCGGTACCGAAGACCCCGTCGAATTCCCCGGTCAGTCGTGTCGTGGCGTGCCGCAGGGCCAGTGACCGGTCCAGGGACAGGGTGTCCCAGGTCGGCGTGCTCATCGGTCGCTCCTTCGTTCGCGCTCGGATTGGTGCGGATCGTCGATGCCGGCCAGCGTGCGGACCCGGTCGGCGATCTCGGTGTAGGCGGCGTCGAACGCCTCCTCCGTGCCGACCCGGACCGGGTCCGGGATCGACCAGTGCAGCCGCGGCAGCTCCGGGCCCAGCTCTTCATGGGCGCCGTCGCACACCGCGACCACCAGGTCATCCGGCTGCAGGACCTGGTCGACGTGGGCGGTCCGGGCCCGACCCAGCCGCAGCCCGTGCCGCCGGCCGGCCGCGACCGCCCCGGGATGCACCCGCGCGGCCGGGTGGGTGCCCGCGCACGCCGCCGGCACCGAGCTGACCTGCCGCCAGGACGCCGCGGCCAACTGCGAACGGGCCGAATTGTGCGTGCACACGAACACCACCCGCCGCCCGGCCGGCGTCTGCGGGTGATGAGGCAACACCGCGGCGCGGACCAGCGGGTCCGCGACCGTCAGCTGCACGTAGGTGCGCCTGCGGTCGCCCTCGGACTGCACCCGGCGGATCACCCCGGCCTCCTGCAACACCCGCAAGTGGTGCGCGAGCAGGTTTGTCGCCAACCCGAGCGCGGCGCCAAGCTCTCCCGGCGACGCGTCACCCGAGACCAGCCGGTCTACGATCGCCAAGCGAGCCGGCTCACCCAGCGCGGCGTGCACCCGGGCCCGTCGCGCCAACTCCTCGTCCGCCACCGTTGCCTCCATAGGTGTTGCCTCAAGTATTGTTGATCTAATGAGCCGGATCAAGCCCGACCCACTGTCCAACGGAGGAATGTGATGTCCGACAAGCCAAGTGTGTTGTTCGTGTGCGTGCACAACGCCGGCCGCTCCCAGATGGCCGCCGGCTTCCTCGCCGCCCTCTCGGACGGGCGGGTCGAGGTTCGGTCGGCCGGCTCGATGCCCGCGGACCAGGTCAACCCGGTCGCGGTGCAGGCCATGGGCGAGGTCGGCATCGACATCGCCGACCAGCAGCCCAAGGTCCTGACCACCGACGCGGTCCAGGCCTCCGACGTCGTGATCACCATGGGCTGCGGCGACGCCTGCCCGATCTTCCCCGGGAAGCGGTACGAGGACTGGAAGCTCGACGACCCGGCCGGTCAGGGCATCGACAGCGTGCGGCCCATCCGGGACGACATCCGTCGCCGGGTCGAAGCCCTGATCGGTGAACTGCTTCCGGCCGGCAGCCCGTCATGACCCCTGGGACACCGCCCGGCAAACTGTCCGTGCTGTTCGTCTGCGTGAAGAACGGCGGCAAGTCCCAGATGGCCGCCGGCCTCATGCGCAAGGTCGCCGGCGACTCGATCACCGTCGACTCTGCGGGGACCAGACCCGGTGACGCGATTAACGGGCTCTCCGCCCAGGTCCTGCTCGAGGTCGGAGTGGACATCACCGACCAGACCCCCAAGCAGATCACCCAGGACCTCATCGCCGGCGCCGACCGGGTCATCGTCCTCGGACCCGAAAGCGCAGTCCGGGCGGTAGGGGCACTCCCGTCGACTACCGGGACACCGACGAACCCTCCGACAAGGGGCATCGAGGGCATCGACCGCATGCGCCT
>JBIOVW010000033.1:0-4690 GCA_044867945.1 Nakamurella sp.
CCCCGGAGCAGGCCGCCGTCCTGCAGGACGCCATCCTCAAGCTGCGCGACACCTCCCACTCGCCCGGAAACCGGTTGCACGCCGGGGTGTCCCACCCGGTCGAGGAGGAGATGGCCGCGCGGCCGCTGCGCGAGTGCGTTTCCGCCAGCCCCGACTACCCCTGGCTGGTGGAGCGGGAACGGGCGCTGTACGGCGCGTGGTACGAGTTCTTTCCCCGCTCCGAGGGCTGCTGGTTCAACGATGAGACCGGACTCTGGCACAGCGGCACCTTCGCCACCGCCGCCGAACGACTGCCGGCCGTCGCCGATATGGGCTTCGACGTCATCTACCTCACCCCGATCCATCCGATCGGCCGGATCAACCGCAAGGGCCCGAACAACACCCTGATCGTCGACGAGCACGACCCGGGTTCGCCGTACGCGATCGGCGCCGCCGAGGGTGGGCACGACGCGATCCACCCGGAGCTGGGCACCTTCGACGACTTCGACGCGTTCGTCGCCCGGGCCCGGGAACTCGGGCTCGAGGTCGCGCTGGACATCGCGCTGCAGTGCGCGCCGGACCACCCGTGGGTCACCGAGCATCCGGAGTGGTTCACCACCCGCAACGACGGGACCATCGCGTACGCGGAGAACCCGCCGAAGAAGTACCAGGACATCTACCCGCTGAACTTCGACAACGACCCGAAGGGGATCTACGCGGAGATCCGCCGGGTGATCGGAGTCTGGCTCGACCATGGCGTCCGGATCTTCCGGGTGGACAACCCGCACACCAAGCCGGTGGAGTTCTGGGAGTGGCTGATCGGCGACGTGGCCCTCGACTACCCCGAGACAATCTGGCTGGCCGAGGCTTTCACCCGGCCGGCGATGATGCACGGGTTGGGCAAGATCGGCTTCCAGCAGTCGTACACCTACTACGCGTGGCGCAACGAGAAGTGGGACCTGGAGAGCTACTGCCAGGAACTGGCCCGCGACTCCGCGCACTACATGCGGCCCAGCTTCTGGCCGACCACGCACGACATCCTGACTCCGTACATGACCAACGGCGGCCCGGCCGCCTGGAAGCTGCGGGCCGCGCTGGCCGCCACCCTGGTGCCCACCTACGGCATCTACGCCGGATACGAGCTGATGGAGTCCGAGCCTCGCCCGGGGGCGCAGGAGCAGATCGACAACGAGAAGTACGAGTTCAAGAACCGGCACTGGGAGGACTACGAGCAGTACGGCACGAAGTACGGACAGTCGATCGCCTGGTGGCTCGCGCTGATCAACCGGATCCGCCGCGAGCACCCGTCCCTGCACTGGCTCCGCAACCTGCGGTTCCACAACGCGGAGAACTCCAACGTGATGGTGTTCTCCAAGCGCCGGATCCTGCCCGACGGCCGCGAAGACACCATCATCGTGGTGGCCAACCTGGACCCGCATCACAACCAGGCGACCTGGTTCCACCTGAACATGCCCGAGCTCGGCCTGCACCCGGACGACTCGTTCCCGGCGCACGACCTGATCACCGGCTCGACCTGGCACTGGTCCCAGCACAACTGGAGCTGGCTGGGTCCGGAGAATGAGCCCATCCACATCGTCCAGGTAGGGAGATACTGACATCATGAGCAACCGACCGACGTTCGAAATCGACGCAAGACTGTTCAAGGGCGGCATCGTGCTGGCGTGCATCGGCGCCGTCACATGGATGATCGGCGCCGTGTTATCGGCGACCGCCCTTGGTCGGGCAGCCAGGAAGTGGATCGCCCAACTGGAGGAATCTCCTTCGGAGATGGCTCGTCGGCGGTTGCATCAGGCCAAGGTCGCCGCTGTGGCGGGCTCGAAGGCGTGGCGTGAGGAGCAGGCACACTAGCCGGGGTCGATACTGAGATCATGACCGAATACAACGTCACGCCCCAGAAAAAGGGTGGTGGGATGTCCGGCCGGGCGATCGGCGGGCTGATCATCGCCGCCCTGGTCGTGGTCTTCATCGTGATCAACCGGGATCCGGCGAACGTCTCGTTCCTGTTCTTCACCGTCACCATCCCGCTCTGGATCGCCTTGGCCATCGCCGCCGTCGGCGGACTGGTCGCCGGGTTCCTGATCGGCCGCAAGAAGTACAAGCCCTGACGCGTGGCCGCTGACCGGATCGCCGTGCTGTTCGTGCACGGCGTGGGGATCCGCGAACCCGACTACGCCCGCACGGCGATCGCGCAGCTGCGCACGCAGTTCCGGGCGGCCACGAATGATCCGAACGCCGACGACGATCTGGTCATCGAGTCGGCGTACTGGGCGCCCGCGGTGGTCGAGCGGGAGGACCGGCTGTCCGAGCGGGCGGTGCCGGGGTTCGCGTCCGGCTGGTTCTCGGCGATGAACAAGCTGACCCAGAAGGTGGCCACCGGGTCGACGCTGTCACTCGTTCCGCTGGCGCTGTCCGGCCTGGTGCGGCATGTGCCGGGGATCCCGCGGGTCCACTGGCCGACGCTGCGCTGGGCCGTCACCAACTTCGTCGGCGACGTGGTGTCGTACCAGGTGTCCCCGCACAGCCGCGTGGTGTACGACGCGGTGCACGCCGAGGTGGCCGACGCGTTGACCCGGTTGGCCGAGCAGGCCCCGGATGCGCCGCTGTTCGTCGTCGCACACAGTCTGGGCAGCGTCATCGCCGCCGATCACTTCTACGACCTGAGCAAGGGCCGGCGGACGGCGTCCACCCCGGTCGAGAGCGGCCGGACGCTCACCGGCTTCTACACCCTTGGCAGCCCCATCGCCCTGTGGACCCAGCGGGACGGCGACTTCGCCGAACCGCTGCAGATCCCCGCCCGGACCAGCGACGACCAAATGCTGGCCACGGCCGCCGAGTGGATCAACTTCTACGACGCCGACGATGTCCTGGCGTTCCCGCTGAAGGGGCTGTCGACCGCATGGGACGAGGCGGTGGACGAGGACCGCTCGGTGTCGGTCGGTGCGCCGATCATCGGCATGTCCCCGGTCTCGCACGTCGCCTACTGGAACGACACCGCGGTCATCCGGCCGATCGCGAACAGCATCGCCTGGTTGTGGAATGCGCGCCGCGAGACGACCACACTGTAATGATCGACGACGCGCCCGCGGTTTTGTCGCGGACTCGAGGGACGACAATTGAGCTGATCGTCGTCGGCGCCGATCCAGACCGTGAAGGGTGAAGGGACGGCGTGCGGTGGACATCAGTGAGTTGCAGCGAAGGCTCGACGCGGTGGAGGCCGCCGTCCAGGCGAACCGCGCGACCGAGCGCAAGCTTGCCGAAGAGCTGGACCGCCTGGCCGAGCACTTGATCGGCGAAACCGCACCGGAGCTGCAGCGTTACAAGCAGCGGATCCAGGTGCTGGTCACCAGGGTGGCACCGCAGCGGCAAGAGGTCGAGCTCTACATCGAGACCTATTGCCGGGTCCGGTGAGGACACGGTGACCGACGCGCCGAGGGCTGTCGGACCCGCATGCTAAGAACGTGGACGTGAGCAATTCGTTCGTCCACCTGCACGTGCACACCGAGTACTCGATGCTCGACGGCGCGGCCCGGCTGGGCGAGCTGTTCGCCCGGACCGCCGAGCTGGATATGCCGGCCCTGGCGATGACCGACCACGGCAACGTCTTCGGCGCGCACGACTTCTACCGGCAGGCCAGGGCGGCAGGGGTGAACCCGATCATCGGGATGGAGGCCTACCTCACCCCCGACACCTCCCGGTTCGACAAGACCCGGGTCCGGTGGGCCGACGGCGGGGACGACGACGTGTCCGGCGCCGGCGCCTACACGCACATCACACTGCTCTCGGAGACCACCCAGGGCATGCACAACCTGTTCCGGCTGGCCTCTCGCTCGTCCATCGAGGGCTTCTTCTACAAGCCGCGGGCCGACCGGGAACTGCTCGCCGAGTATGCCAAGGGGCTGATCGGCACCACCGGCTGCCCGTCCGGCGAGGTGCAGACCTGGCTGCGGATCGGCAACTACGACAAGGCTCGCGGCAGCGCGGCCGAGTTCAGGGACATCCTGGGCCGGGAGAACTACTTCGTCGAGCTGATGGACCACGGCCTGTCCATCGAGACCCGGGTGCGGGACGGCCTTGTCCGCCTCGCCCGCGACCTGAAGCTGCCGATGGTCGCCACCAACGACCTGCACTACACCGACAAGCAGGACTCCAGCGCGCACGAGGCGTTGCTGTGCGTGCAGTCCGGCAAGACGCTGGACGACCCGAACCGTTTCAAGTTCGACGCGGACGACTTCTACCTCAAGTCGCCGGCCGAGATGCGTGCGCTGTGGGCCGACAAGTACGACCTGCGCGAGGCGTGCGACAACACCCTGCTCATCGCCGAACGCTGCTCGGTCACCTTCGACGAGTCCTCCTCCTACATGCCCCGGTTCCCGGTGCCGGCGGGGGAGACCGAGCAGACCTGGTTCGTCAAGGAGGTCGAGCAGGGCCTGGCCGGCCGCTTCCCCGACGGCATCCCGCCGGAGGTGCGCAAGCAGGCCGACTATGAGGTCGGGGTCATCACCGCGATGAACTTCCCCGGCTACTTCCTCGTCGTCGCCGACTTCATCAACTGGGCCAAGGACCACGGCATCCGGGTGGGTCCGGGCCGCGGCTCCGGCGCCGGGTCGATGGTGGCCTATGCGATGCGCATCACCGACCTGAACCCGCTGGTGCACGGGCTGATCTTCGAACGGTTCCTCAACCCGGACCG
>JBIOVW010000034.1:0-3386 GCA_044867945.1 Nakamurella sp.
GTTGTTGGTCCTGGTGTCACCGGAGTCGACCCGCTCGATCGACTCCAGCCACCGGTCGCCGCGCCGCTGCCTGGTGATCCCGGTGTCCAGCACGGCGACGGGCGACCCGGTGGGCTCGAGGTCCGGAGACTTCGGCTTCTCCGGTCGGTCCGAAGGTTCGGGGCCGACGTCGCCGATCGCCGACTTGACGATGGGTCCGAGCGGGACGCAGTAGTTCATCGTCGCCTGGTAACCGTGGCGCCGGAGCAAGCCGCCGAGTTCGGCCAGCCGCTGAGGGTCCGGGTCTTTCCTGAACCGAAGCCGGGTCACCCGGTTGTCCAGTTCCGCGACCCGGTTCTCGACCAGGTCGTAGGCGGTCAACAACTCCCGCATCGGCCGCTCCCGGAACCGCCGGCCCTTGCCATCGAGATCGCGGGAGCGCACCAGTAGTTCATCGAGGGTGAGCATCGGTAGACCGGTGCGGTCGGCGACGACGGCGATCCGCGCGTCGGTCGGCGATCGCAGCCATTCCCGGCGGGTGCCCCGGCGCTCGATCAGCCGTCGGTACAGCACGCTCAGGTCGGCATGCACATCCCGGCATCGGCGGAGCCTTGACGCCTGGACGGCGGCGGCCTCCGCTTCGGCCTGGGTCGACCGCGGGTAGCGGTCCAGCTCGTCGCCGAACGGTCGGCCGGGAAGTGCGATGTTCACCATGCGGGTGGGTCTCCTTCGCGTAGCAGGCGGATCGATCGGTGAGGGCGCTCAGGCGGCGCCATAGGCGTTGAATGCGCACCAATTCACGAATTCGTGCGGCTCGTCCGGATTCATCGTCGCTCGCGCGCGGAACAGCGCCTCACCCATGCTGTCACCGGCCAGCATCCGTCGGTGCAGGCCGAGCATCAGCGGCACCGACGCTGCGTCGGGGATCACCACGATGCTCGCGACGAGGCCGTCGGTGCCGCGGGCCATGAGTGCGCTGACGAATCCGAGCACCTCGTTTCCCTCGAAGGCGGTGCCGACCGCGGACTCGCAGGCCGCGAGCACCATCCGGTGCGGGGCGATCCGGCGCAGGTCGAGCTCGTGCAGGGTCAGCAGGCCGTCCTGCAGATGCAGCGACGAGAACGCCGGGTTGTCGGCACGCAGTCGCCCATGGCAGGCCATGTGGGCCAGGTCGGTGGACGCCAGTGCGGGCATCACTGCGTCGATCGTGCTGTCCGGCGGCGTCAACACGACCGGCCCGTTGTGCAGACTGCGCAGCCTGGCGACCTCGTCCAGGGCTCCCGGCAGGCCGGGTCCGGCCACGAGCAGCACCCGTCCGGTACGCGGGTCCGGATGCGTGGTGCGCTGCCAGAAGGCCGCCGCGGGGACGACGAACACGGGACCGGTGTGCACAGCCGACCACGGCACTCGACGCAGACCACCGGCCGGGCTGACCACCAGCGGTTCGTCACCTGTGACGCGCAGCGGCGTGACCAGCAACCGGCGCAACTCGTGCAACGCATGCTCCACGCTCGCCCGCGCCGCGAGCTCGGCGGCCGTCGAGCGGCGCCGACGGGAGAGCCGGCGCAGACCGAAGGTCAGCTTCTCGACCTCCCGCCGGATGTCCGCCAGCGGCGCCAGCGTCACCACCCTGGTCCGCCGGGGGTCCAGCAGAACCGCGAGGACGGTGCCGTCGAGCACCTCGTACTCGACCAGAGTGCGGCCGTCCAGGGCGCGGCGGAGCTCACCGGTGGATGTCGGCGCGGCATGCTCAGAACCCCGCGCGGTGCTTTCGCTGCTCCAGGTGTGCCGACGGATTCGCTGCTCGATTCCGCGTTGCCGATCCAGCAGCGTCGCCGATCGCGCGGGGTCGGCGTCCTGCGCCTGCAGCAGCTCGGCCTGGACGGCGCGCAGCTCGGCCAGCTCGACGTCGATGGCTGGGTCGCGCACCGGCTCGACACCGATCAGGGCCGCGGCTCTGGTCCGTTCCATCCAGCCGAGCACCTGGGTGGGTGTGCCGTGTCGGATCAGTTCCCGGAGCCCGAGGCGGCCCAGCTCGGCGCCGTGCCCGGACGCGCGGACCCGCAGCTCGAGCGAAGCGAACGCTGCCCGGTGCCTGGCCAGGTCACGCAGCCCGGCCCGGCAGTGCCGCAGCCGGTCACCGTCCGCGGTGGCGAGCGCAGCGGCCAGGTGGCCCTTCAAACGCTGCAGCACCGGACCGCGCGCGGCCAGTTCCTCCGCCCGCGTCAGGTTTCGCACCGCCGTCCGCCGCCGGTCGAGCGTCAGCGCGATCCGACCCGCGGTCAGATGCGCGTCGACGGCGTCGGTGGCCAGCCCGAGCCGGTCCAGAACGGCCGCGGCCCGGCAGGCCTGCCCCAACGTCGCCGCGTCGACCTCGCCCATCCGGATGCGGACGTCGGCTGCGACCACGTCCGCCCGCGCCCGCCAGGACGTCCGGCGTTGGGCGGTGAACCGCTCCCTGGCCGACTGCGCCGCCTCGAGCGCGGCGTCGTGATCGCCCAGCAGACCGGCCAGCCGGGCGACCCGCAGAAGGCTCTCGCCGGCCATCAGCTGGACCCCGTTCGCGGTGAAGTCCTCGGCGGCCCGGCCGGCCACCTCGTACGCTTCGGGCAGCAGGCGCAGGTCGGTGAGCGCGTCGACGTATTCCAGATAGTGCTCGGCCAGCGGCAGCCCGGCCGCCGAGTACAGGCGAGCGGCCTCGGCGAACTCGTCCATCCCCCGGGTGAGGCGGCCCTGCTGGGTGCTCACCCAGGCTCGGGTGGAGGCGAGCGCGGCTGTCAGGTGCGGGCCGGCCTCGGTGGCCAGTTCGCAGCCCCGGTCGACCATCCGACGCGCTGCATCCAGGCGACCCTGTTGGACGAGCAGGATGGCGTAGTTGTTGGCGGACTTGGTGTTCAGTACCAGGGGTGCGGTGACGTCCCGGAGGATCTGCTCGTACAGCGCACCGGCCTGCGACAGCCGGCCGAGGTTGTGGAAGAGCACCGCCTGCTGAAAGGTCAGCTCTCCCCCACCCTGCCGGTGGTTGAGCCCCCCGGCAGTGTCGAGATCCCGCTGCGCCGGCAGCAAACGCCCCAGTTCCACGTTGACCGCGGCCCTGGTCACCAGGACCTCGCTCAACGCGCCGGCCAGCCCGTGCCGGCGGGCCGTCCGGGCCGCGTCGTCGAGCAGGGCGCGTGCGCGTTCGTTGCCCAGGTGCGATCGTTCGAACCAGGCCTGCGCGCGCAGGGCGTGGACCAGGGCTTCGGGTGCACCGACCGCCCGGGCCTGTTCCACGATCCGGGCGGCGGCCGGTCCGAACGACTTCGGATCCGCCACGACGTCGCGGTAGGCCTGCCGGGCCTGCCGCAACAGGTCCGCGGCCCGGCCCTGCTCCGGCAGAATGGTCGGCCCCTTCGCGTCGGCTCTGG
>JBIOVW010000035.1:0-2085 GCA_044867945.1 Nakamurella sp.
CTACGTGTTCAGCCGGGAGGTGGTCGCGTCCATCCCGGCCGGCGTGCCGGTGTCGGTGGAGCGCGACACGTTCCCGTCGCTGCTGGCCGGCGGGGCCCGGGTGGTCGGCCATGTGGACACCTCGTACTGGCTGGACCTCGGCACCCCGATGGCGTTCGTCCGGGGGTCGGCGGACTTGGTGTCCGGGGTGGCACCGACGGCCGCACTGCCGAAGGTGCAGGCGCACGACATCGACCGGCTGATACTCCCCGGCGCGCAGGTCGACCCAACGGCCGTGGTCAACGGTGGCTCGGCCATCGGTGCCCGCGCCCGGATCGCCGCTCTCGCGCAGGTTCGCCGCAGCGTGGTGATGGACGACGCCGAGATCGGCGCCGGCGCGCAGATCGCCTCCAGCGTGATCGGTCGCAGCGCCCGGATCGGATCGGACGTGGTGCTCGTCGACGTGGTGATCGGCGACGGTGCGGTGATCGGGGCCGGCTGCGAACTGCGGGAGGGCGCACGGGTCTGGCCCGGTGCCGTCCTGGCCGACGGCGCGATCAGGTACTCCGCGGATTCCTGACGGTCCATCGGCCGACCCCGGTCAGTCGGTGGTCGCCCTGGTGGGCGGTGTGGCAGGTTCGTCCTTGGCCGCCGGGCGCTCCGGTGCGCCGCCGGAGCGGCGACATCCACAAAGGAAGCCTTCTTCCGCTGCTGGTGTGGATGTGGGGAGGGACCGGGCCGGATCCCGTGTGCTGCCCGCCGGCTTGGTCGCCGACATCCACAAGAGAAGCCTTCTTCGGCTGCTGGTGTGGATCTCACCTGCCACGGAGGCGGGCGATGGTGGCCTGGATGCCCTGCAGGGCTCGTTCGGGCTCCTTGGACAGGGTCCACCAGGTGAACCGCAGGACGGTCCAGCCGGCGACGGCGAATTCGTTCTGCCGCAGCCGGTCACCTTGGTACCGCTCGTGGTCCGTGTGGAACGCGAACCCGTCTACCTCGACCAACCGGCGAATCTCCTCGAAGACGATGTCGCCGGTCCGATTCACCGACCCCAGCCGCACCGAGTCGTTTGCGCGCCAGCCGGGAATCCCAGCCGCGTGAACGTGGCGGTGCAGGATCCGTTCGGCCTCGGAGATCGCGCCGCTGTCGGCCGCGGCCAGGATCACCGACCGGATGGCCGATCCGCGACCCGGGGACACGCTGATGGACTCGCGGATCATCCCGGACCAGCCCGGTGCGGAGGAGCTGATCGGCCCGCCTCCGAGGCGACTCATTCAGGATCGATGAGAATCCCGTTGATCGTCGGAGCGCCGGCCGACCCGTCGGTGAGCTCGATTCGGACAACGCCGTCGGCGGGTGCGACCACGGTCGAAACGAGGACGGAACCGCTGGTCGTTCGGCCCTGTCGAGCCCAGATGTCCAGTTCGGTGATCCAGCGGACACCGTTGATCGTCACATTGAACCTCCGAGCACCGTCTTGCTGAGCCGGCGGGTATCGCTCCGCGAACAGCAATCCCACGCGCACCGACCGACCGGGTGGAACAGGCAAGGTATAGGTCTGCCGGCCCCAGCGTTCCGTCGAGAACAACTCGGCAGGGACACCGGCGGGTGGAACCGTCGTGCCGGGGTTCGCCGCCGCGGTGCCACCGGCGACCAGATCCCCGGGGGCCCCGTAGCCGGGCACCGAACCGCCGCCGGCCGCGATCCGGTAGGTCGACGGCGCCGCTCCACCCGGCGAGAGGACCGCGACCGAGACCGTCATGGCCGGCGCCCAGATGTCGATCGAGTCCGTGAAGCCGCCGGATCCGGTCAGTGCCGGGGCATCGTACTGGGCCCGGGGGTTCGACTGAAACAACCGGAAGCTGCCCGCCGCGGCCCCGGTCAATCCCACCGAAACCTGCTTGCCGTTCCACTCCGACTTGTTGATCACCACCAGATTGGCTCCACCGGCCTCATTGCTGACCGCAAAGACCTCCACCGACGGGTCGGGACTGGACGTCTGGTAGAAGGTGTCCTTCATGTGCGGCCATAACCCCGCTCCGGTCCATGCCGCAATTCCCCAGTATCCCGGCATGGGCGAGGAGTCCGGCCGGTGGTCCGGATTCG
>JBIOVW010000036.1:0-2103 GCA_044867945.1 Nakamurella sp.
CATTCGGGTTGACCGGCTGCTGCACGTGCGGGTCCGGCGGCGCATCGAAATATCCCGGTGGCGGGGGTCCGGTGAGTGGGTAGTAGCCCTCCGGCAGCGGTGGGCCGCCCTCGTAGACCTTGGTCGGGATGGGCCCGTTGGACCCCGGATCGGTCAGCGACTGGTACCCGGGCGGCAGCTGTGGCGCCGGGCCGGCGCCCGGTGGCGGCACGGACGGTTTGATGTCGCCCGGCTGCATGGGTCCTGAGAACTGCTGGGGATTCTGGGCCATGTGCCAGGCGTCCCGCAGGAAGCCAAGCGGTCCCGACGTGTCGCCTTGCCCGTACTGCTGGTTGGCGATCTGCGGCACGGGCGGCGGACCGACCGGTGGCGGCGCAGGTGCGGCGACCGGCTCGGCCCCTGGAACGTCTGCGACGGGTTGGCCCTGCGGCAGGGGTTGGCCGGGGACAGGCGTCGGTAGTGGCGGCACGGGCTGCGCAGCGGCCTGAGTCGCCGCGGCCAGCGCGCCGAGGCCGATGACGGCGGCGGCGACCGCGATTCCCGCGACCTGCCTGAGTGCGGCGGTAGATGCGCTCATGTGTGGCGTGCGTGCTTCCTGCTAAAGGCCCGTGCGGGCTGCTGGCGACCCGTGACGAGGCTAACGCGTTTGCGCGGTCTGCGCGTGGCCAGGGCGATTTTCGTCAAGATGACGGCTGACCAGCGGATGTACCCTTTGGGCCTTGCCGGTGCCGCCGATGACGACAATGGTGGAGGATGCATTGGTCATATCGCGAATTCATCAGCCCGAATCGATATGGCCCAGGAGCTCGCCCACACATCAGGTCGTCTGAAAGGCGCGTCGTCGATGGAAAAGGTTTCACTGACCGCACTCGCACGTGAGCACCTGGAGACTGCGCGAGCGGCGTCCAGCGGCCGCAGTTCGCACACGGTGTACGGCGGTCACGAGCACTCGCTGCGCCAAACGCTGATGGCCTTGACGGCCGGCAGCAAGCTCGACGACCACGAGAGTCCCGGCGAGGCGACGCTTCAGGTGTTGCAGGGCAGGGTGCGGGTGACCATCTCGTCGGCGGGATGGGACGGGTCACCCGGCGACCACATCATCCTGCCAAGGGAACGACACGGCCTGAACGCGATCGAGGATTCGGTCGTCCTACTGACCGTCTCGAAACCGATTGGGCCGCATACTTAGATCGCGGGACCGAGCAGATCGTCGGCGTCCTTGATGATGTAGCCGTAGCCCTGTTCGGCGAGGAACCGCTGACGGTGTGCGGCGTACTCGGCGTCCAGGCTGTCGCGGGACACCACCGAGTAGAAGATCGCGCCGCCGCCGTCGGCCTTGGGCCGCAACAGCCGGCCCAGCCGCTGCGCCTCTTCCTGTCTCGACCCGAAGGTGCCCGACACCTGCACGGCAACATTGGCTTCCGGTAGGTCGATGGAGAAGTTGGCGACCTTGGATACGACCAGCGTCGGGATCTCGCCGCGACGGAACTCATCGAACAGCGCTTCGCGCTCCGCGGTCTTGGTCGATCCCTGGATCACCGGGGCGTTGAGTTCGGTTCCGAGCTCGTCGAGCTGGTCGAGGTACGCGCCGATCACCAGGGTCTGGTCGCCCTTGTGCTTCTCCAGGATCGACTTCACCACCGCGATCTTGGAATGCACCGTCGAGCACAGCTTGTAGCGCTCGTCGGGTTCGGCGACGGCGTAGAGCATCCGCTCGTTGTCGGTCATCGTGACCCGCACCTCGATGCACTCGGCGGGCGCGATCCAGCCCTGGGCCTCGATGTCCTTCCACGGTGCGTCATACCGCTTCGGCCCGATCAGCGAGAACACGTCGCCCTCGCGTCCGTCCTCCCGGATCAGGGTGGCCGTCAGGCCCAGCCGTCGCCGCGACTGCAGGTCCGCGGTCATCCGGAACACAGGTGCCGGCAGCAGGTGCACCTCGTCGTAGATGATCAGGCCCCAGTCGCGGCTGTCGAACAGTTCGAGGTGCTTGTATTCGCCCTTGGTGCGGCGGGTGATCACCTGGTAGGTCGCGATGGTGACCGGGCGGATCTCCTTCTTCTCGCCCGAGTACTCCCCGATCTCGTCCTCCGTCAACGACGT
>JBIOVW010000037.1:0-2226 GCA_044867945.1 Nakamurella sp.
TCGCTCGGGCGGCGGGTTCGGCGCTGGTCCACGAAGCGCCGGTAGTGGCGGATCACTTCCGGCGGATAGACCGCGACATACCCTTGGGTGGTATTGAGGTCGAGGTGTCCGAGGAGTTTCGCGGCGATGTGAATCGGCAGGCCGTTGTTCACGGTTTCGGTGGCGAAGATCCGGCGGAAGTCGTGGGGGGTGAACCTCAACGGGGTTCCGTCGACCTCGGCGATGGCGGCCCGGGCGGCCAGATCGGTCAGCATGCGTCGGACCCGCGCCGGCGAGATGATGTCGAGTCGGTGCTGGTAGGGGCGTTGGAACAGGTGCGGTAGGGGCGGGCCGAAGGTTCGTTCGTAGCCGTCGTAGCGCGACAGCAGCGGCACGTGTCCGTCAGGGGTCTTGATGCGGCGCAGGATGCGGGCCAGCACCGCGACGAGGTCGGGGTCGGCGGGCAGGACCCGTTCCCGGTCGGTCTTGGACGGGCTGATCTGCAGCAGCGGCACCATCTCTCCGGTGGGCGCCTGATACTGGCGCAGGCTCAGGTGGGTGAGTTCGAGGAGTTCCTCGATCCGGACGCCGGTGCGCCGCAGGACCTCGATCACCGCGGCGCACCAGAAGGCGTTGTCCTCCTCGCGTTCGGCGTCGAACCGAGGCCCCGGGTCGGCGTCGTCGGGCAGGGTGGTGACGAACAGCGCGGCGGGCCGCCAGTGGCTGTGGTCTCGGCCGGTGCGGCGATACCGGGTCTGCTCCACGGTGAACTGCTCGCCAGGCGCGGCGGCCCGGGCGGCGTGCAGGACGAGTTGGGACAGCCGGGCGCGTTCCTCGGCGGCGGCGACGAGTTGGGGAAGCACCGGGGCCAGCGTGCGGGTGCGCTGCTGCATCCGGGCTTGGCGCAGCCGGGTCTCCTTGACGTAGCTGCGCACGTCGGCCTCGCGGATCGGACACGGAGCGGCCCACGGCGCCCACCGGGCCGGGTCCTCCAGCGACCACTGCCGCAGGTCGAGGTAGAAGGAACGCACGGCCAGCAGCACGGCGTGGCAGTTCAGCCGGGGCCGCCCGTCGGGCAGCAGGTGGATGCGCCGCTTCCACGCCTGCGCGACGTCGTCGGGCAGGTTCAGCGAACAGATCCCGGGGTGGTGACGTTCCAGGTCGGTCCAGAACAGCGCGACCAACATCTGGGACTGGTTGACCAGGGAGGCGTAGTCCAGCACCGCAGCCCGCTCGGCCAGGTAGTGGACCAGGACGTCGCGGATGGCGCGGTCGGCGACGGGATAGCGGTCCACCAGCTGTGCCGGGGTCAGTTTCCCCGGGGAGCGCGACTGCGCCAGCGTTGCCGGTGCTCCCGTCAACCCGCCCACGGCGTGCAGCGCCTGGTAGGCCAGCGGCAACGAGGCCACCGGTCGCCCACTCGCGCGGCGGGCCTGGGCGTAGGCGGTGACGTCGTCGAGGTCGAGGTCGAGCAGGTCCTTGCCGGTCACGATGACCATCCTGGTCACGAGGTTCAGCGCGTCGCTGGTGTACTCGTCGCACCCGCCGTGTTCGGTCAGCTGGCGGTGCAGCCGGCCGAACGCCGCGGTCTGGTTGTGCCGCCGGTAGGTGTCGTAGGCGCCCAGCATCCGGCTGGCGAACAGCCAGCGGTAGGACGGGCGGACGGCCCGCAACGCCAGCAACGCGCTCAGCCCCGCGGTGAACCGGGCGCGGCGCCCCGGCGACACACTCGAGGGGCCCCATCCCGGGCCCTGCTCGTCGGAACCCGACAGGACCCAGCGGTCCTGCCAGTCGCTGCCGGGGAAGGTCTCGAGCCAGTCCAGCACCAGCCCGGTCGCGGCCTGCGCCCGGCTGCGCTGCGCGACGGTGGGCGCCACCAGCAGCCCGCCGGCCAGCCCGACGAGCTCGGCCCGCGAGCCACCGGCCCGCGCCGGCAGCGGCGGGGCATCGGCGCGCTCCGCGACAGCGATCGACGACGACCGGACCGGCGGTTCACCGAGCAGGGCAGGCTCGCCGGCGCTTGTCGAGGTGCGGGCGGTGCGTCCGTGCCGGGTCACCGGTCGGTTCCGAACACTTCGGCCAGATCGTCGCGGTCATACGTCCATCCCGTCGACGGGTCCGGCACCGGCTCGGGCCGGTGGTAGTGCTCCTGCACCCTGGCGATGACCTCGTCGACCCGGGGACGCAGGTATCGGCTGGTCGTGGTGATCCACCGGTGCCGCATCACCTGCTGAACATCCACCAGGC
>JBIOVW010000038.1:0-9681 GCA_044867945.1 Nakamurella sp.
GATACCACGCGCAGGTTTGATCTGAACAACGAAGACTTGCCTGCAGCTTTGACCTGAACAACGCAGGGTTCACCCGGACAGGACACGGTGACCGACCTTGAACCGGCGGGTTGTCCACATGTCCGACTTCTATCCCCGATCTGACGCCACCAGTTGGCGACCGTCGCGAAGAAGCCCACAGTGACCGCCATGTACACCGTCACGATCAGCGTCCTCGGCACCGATGCGGACACCTCGCTCCACCCGGACCTGGAGTCGACGCTGCAGTCCGTCAACAAGGGGCTGGCAGACTGGTTCGATCCCGGCCGGACGGTGCGGTGGGAGGTCCGGTGCCCCAGCGGCCGCATCGCCGTGGGGAGCCTGACCGTCAACGCGGTCGACTCCGACGGCAAGGTCGAGATTGCCGAGCACATCGAGCTCGTCCGCGACGTCCTGACCGAGGAGGCCCGTGATGAGCGGCTTCGAGCCTGAGATCGCCGACCAGCCGTCGGTCGCCAGGTGCCTGCTGGACGCCGGCTTGGTCGTCATCGGCGCGGTCGCTCTTGCGGTCGTCGTGTACTTCCTGGTCATCCTCGCTGCGATCATCCTGGGTGTGGCGGCGTTCGTGGTTCTCGGCCGGATCGCCGCCCGGATGATGCTCTGATCAGTCGTCGGCCAGCACGAGGGCTGCGCCGGCGCCCCACAGTTCGCGCAGTTCGTCGACGCGGGTGCTGAGCTGGGCATCGGGGAGGTGGATGCGTCCGTGAGCGACAGGACCGTGCATTTTCTCGCTGCGGCCGATCCCGACGCCGCCGTCGTCGCAGCGGTAGAGGGTGACGGTTTCGCCCCAGCTCAGCCGATGGGTTTCGTAGTCGCTGGCGCAGGTGATGTCGGCGCCGTCGCCGATCACGACGTGCCCGCCGATCCGTAGCGACCCGGAGATGGTCGCCGTTCCGCACACGACGCCGCATCCGCCGATCTGCGCCCGTCCGGTCACCCAGGCGTCGTCGGTGACCGTCGCGTTGCCGTGGAGCCATGCGTGGCCGTCGACGACGGCGCCGCCGGAGACGGTCGCGTCACCGAAGACCTGGGCGTGGCCGGCGATCGAAGCAGCGCCGCGGACGACGGCGCGGCCGAACACCCAGGCGTCACCCTCGACGGTGGCCTGTTCGACGACGGCGGACCAGCCGGATAGGACGGCGCGGCCGCGGGCGGCAGCGGTGCCGCCCAGCATGGCGTGTTCGGTCAGGATCGCGTGGTCGGCGATGGTGACGGCGCCCAGGGCCACGGCGTCGCGGCCCACGGTCGCCTGGTCCAGGACTTCGGCGCCGGCCGCGATCCGGGCGGTGGGCGAGATCCGCGCCCGTTCCTGGAGTTCCGCGGCGACGGCGACCGACTTGCCGGAAGGACGAAGGTTGAGCAGCCGGTTCATGCGTGTCACGTCGCCTTCAGGTTCATGCGTTGGTCGGTGTCGAACATGGCCTTCTCCCGGTCGGACAGGACGGTCTGGATCCGGAACGACTTGGTCGGTAGCTTCCACAGCGCTTCGCCGACCCCCGCGCCGGCGATCACCTCGCGTTCGGCCTCCGTCAGGGCGAGATCGGCGGTGGCGCGGTTGAGTTCGCCCGGCGCCTGGCGGAAGACCACCCGGGTGTCGCAGAGCGACAGCAGACCTTGCGCCTTCTTGACGGCGGCCGAGTCGGCGTTGCCGATCTTGTCCGGGTCGGAGAGCGCGTGCATGGCCAGGATGTTGGCGATGCCGTAGAACCGGGACAGTCGCAGGTCGGCGTTCATTCGGTCCAGCTGAGCTTCCCCGCTGATGATGCGCCAGGCCTCGTCGTAGACGAAGATCCGCTGCCCGAAGCTGGGGTCGGCCATGGTGGAGCCGACCCACGCCGATGCACACAGCATGACCAGCGACTGCAGCAGGTCGTCGTCACCGAGGGCGGCCGAGCCGAGGGCGATCATCGGCGCCTGCGGGTCGAAGCGGACGGTGGACGGGCCGTCGAACAGTCCGCCGAGGTGGCCGTTGATCAGTGAGGAGAGCACCGCATACACCGGTTGGCCGTGGTGGCGCAGCAGCTCGGCGTCGTAGCCGGCGGCCCGGGCCTGCGGCTGGTCGGGGTTGGCCAGGTGGTGCGCCACGTGCGGCAGGGTCGGGCTGCCGACCGCGGCTACGGCGGCGGCCAAGGCGACGTCGAGGGCGGCGACGGCGAGCGGTTCGAGCGGGGCGATCGCCGGCGACGCGGTGGCCACCAGTGCGACGAGCAGCTTCTGCCGGCGGGACCAGACCTCGGTCTCCCACAGCTTCTGCTCCTTGGACGCCGGCTTGACTCCTCCGTCGAGCGGGTTCAGCCGGGCAGACAGGCCGCGGCCCAGCCGGATGCCCTGCCCGCCGAGCGCCAATGCGAGCCGGAGCCAGTCGTCCTTCGGATCACCGGGGACGACAACCCGCCGACCGAACGGCAGGTTGCGGACGGCCAGGGCCATCGCGGTGTTCGTCTTCCCCCAGCCGATGCCGCCGACCATCATGATGTTGGTGTTCGACACCAACCGGGGCCGGCGGTTGTACAGGTCGAACCCGCAGTAGCAGAACGACGCCCCCGAGTACGAATCGCGGCCGACATAGATCCCGGACGCGCCCAGGCCGCCGTCGGCCAGGAACGGGTAGACGTGCGACAGGTTGGCGGTGGTGGCGCGGTGCTTACGCAACTTCAACCCACGTCCGGTTCGCCCGGCCCAGGGCCGCTTCTCCCCCGCCTTCGGGGTGCGGGAACGGTACTCGGCCTTGCGGGCGTCGATCTCGGCCCGACGGGCGGCGGCCGCGGCCGCGACGTCGGCGGCAACGAGCTGGTCGGCCGCCTGCTTCCACTGCTTGCGGTTGGCGCGCCGGTCGCGTCGGACGGTGCCGTCCGCGAGATAGCCGCCGCTGTACACGGTCCGGTTCGGGTTCGCGGCCATGCTCAGAACCCTCGGGTGAGCGGCAGCGCGCCGGCCGCGAAGGCCTGCATCTGCTGGCCGGCGAGCACCCTGGCCTCGCAGCCGGCCTGGATCGCCGCCTGCCGGACCGCGCCGACGGCCAGGGTGAGATCGTCCAGCGTCGGACCGGAGACGACGAGGATTCCGGCGTAGCCGATGTCGCCGTGGCCGGCGTTGATTTCCGCCTCCCGCTGCAGGGTGTCGGACAGTTCGTCGGCGTCGGCCAGGTTTTCGATCTGGCCGAGGCGGTGCCGGTCGTGGGCGTTGGAGATCAGTTCGGTCTTGTCGTGTTGGACCTGCTTCATGGCCTTCGCGATCGGGACCGGTTCGTACAGCAGGCTCAGCCGCCTGTCGATGCCCGGAGTCAGGACCAGCGGGGCCAGGAACGTCGGGTAGACCAGACTCCGTGGCCACTCGATCAGCCAGAGCACGCAGTGGAAGGCGGTGTCGGTGCGCAGATAGTCCCAGTGCTCCTGCACAGCGATCGGACCCGCGGTGGCCAGGTCCCGGCCGGCGGTGGGCCGGTAGTCCAGGATGGGCCGGATGGCCGGGTCGTAGGCGCAGCGCAGGTCGTAGGCGAGGTCTTCGGCGGTCAGCCATCCTTCGACCGCCAGGCTCGAGGCGGCCAGGGCGGCCTCGACGACCCGGCGTTGCCCGGTGAGCACCTTGAGCGCGCCGACGTGCCCGCCGCCGGACTTGCGGACCAGCGAGCGGCACCTCTTGGCGTCCAGCGTCAGGGCGATCAGAATCTCGCTGCGCGACGATGCGGGGCCGGCGACGTCCATCAGGTCCCGGTAGTTCTCGCTGGCCCAGGTCGAGAGGTCCTGCCCGCCGGCTTGCATCGCGTAGTAGTCGCGCAGTCCGTCACCGGAGTCGGGAACGCACTGCTCGAGCACCTGGATGCGGCTGATCAGGTTGGACTGGCAGATGCCGGCCAGCACCCGGCCCCACCCGCCGACCTGCGCGTCCTGGGTCTCGGAGTCCAGCAGCAGGAAGGCGGGCGCCCGGACGCGCAGCACCGCGGTGTACCCGGCGGTCCAGGGGTCGTGCACGGCGACCGACCCATCCGCCGCGGTCAGGGTGACCAGGCGGGCCTCCTCACCGGGCAGGGCGAGCCGGCCGGCCGGCCGACGTGCCGCGGTGACCCGGAACCCGTTCTGCCGGGTCCGCTTTCGCCGCCAGAAGTGCCACAGGATCGGCGCCCACTCGACCAGCGGGAACCCGTCGTAGCGGACCAGGGCCAGCGCGGTCAGCGGTCCGCCGACGAGCAGCGCCACCCAGAACGCCGGTCCGAGGCCGAACAGCGGAACGCACGCGGCCACCAGGATGATCGCGGCGAACAGCGTGGTGGCCTGCGGCACCGACAGGTTCATGATCAGGCCGCGCCGTGACCGTCGGGCGAGCCGGGCGGTGCGCGGCGGGGTCGGCGCCTTCTCGATCGTGCTCATGCCGAGCCTCCGTTGATCGGGCCGGGTCGACGGTCACTGACCAGGAGCCGTCGGGATCCGTCCGCCTGCTGGGGCCCGAGCACCCCGCGAGATTCGGCGTACAGGAACATCCGGTCGGCCTGGGACCGGGGAATCGACAAGGCATCGGCCGCGGTTGCGGGATGGACGTACGGGTGATGGTTGCGCGACCGTTCCGCGGCGCTGGCGAAGAACTCGTCCATCCGAGGCTGCTGGACCGCGTCGGGAGACTCGCCGGTCGGCGAGCCGGTGGCCGCCGCGGGCGTCGGCGGTCCACCGCCAATCCCCGTGGGCGGTTCGACCGACTGCGGGTCGTCCTCGGACGGCGCACCGGTGGGTGCGGATCCGTTGGCCGCAGATCCGGATGGGGTATCGGCGCCGGCCGCCGTGGGCGCAGTGGCGCCGGCCGCTGTGGACCCAACGGCGCCGGATCGCCCGCCGACCGCCGCGGCCGGGCTCGCCGGCTTCGGCTGCGACGCGGCGTTGGCGCGGCCGGCTATCCACCCGCCGACTGCTCCCGCGGCGCCCCCGGCGAGTGCGGCACCCCTGCGCCCCATGGTGATGCCGCGGCCGGCGTTGCCGAGGGCGGCCGCCGCGCCGGTGGTGTTGGCCGCGGTGATCTGTTCGGAGGCGAATTGCACGAACCGCATCACCGCCAGCGGTGACAGGGCCGCGAGGATCACCCACACCGAACCCAGCAGGGCGTCGCTGATGTCGCCGGTGATCGAGGAGGCGACCGCGCTATAGGCAAGGGTCAGAATCGCGACAATCACAAATTTCGCGAGCGCGAGGGCGAAGACGACCTCGAACCATTTGACCGCCCAGACTTTCGTCTTCCCGGAGGTGAGGCCGGCCATCGCGAACGGCGCGAACACGAGCGTCCCGATGATCATCGCCTTGCGCAGGAACAGGACGATGATGATCGCTCCCCAGGCCAGGATCCCCAGAGCCGCGATCACGGTGACCACGAGCCACCCGGATCCCTCGATCGCACCCTGCATCGCGAACGCCTTCTTGATGCCGTCCTGCGCGGCCGCCTGCGCCCCACCGAGCAGGTAGTTGGAGAACTGGTCAACGATCAGCAGCAGGCCGGCGGTCAGGACCGCGCAGCCGGAGCCGAGGACCAGCCCCAGCGCGCTGCCCCAGACGGCGCGCCACATCTGCGACGGTGATCGGGCCAGCATCGCGATCACGATCTGGAACACGAACAGCAGCCCGACGACGGGCAGCACCAGATACCGCATCATTACCAGGACGTCCTGCAGCCATGTCGCACCCACGTTGATTCGCAGGCCCGAGTTGATCTGGTCGATGGCCTTGAGCATCATCCACTGGTTCGCCTCGACGGCGCCGGCGGCGATGCGCTTGAGGACGTCGTCGGATGTGTCGGACAGCCAGTCGCTGATCCCGTCGGCGCGCAGCATCGTTGTCATGCCGTTTCCGTTCATCGTTGCTCGCTCATGCCAACTGGACGCAGCCGTTCCAGACGGCAAGTCCCGCACCGTTTTCCAGCAGTGCGACGACGACGGCCCGCTTGTTTGAGTTGTCGCGGAACGCGACCCAGGCCGAGCGCATGTCGGCGGATCGGTCCAGGGTGACCGGGGTGCTGATTCCACCCCATGGGTTCGGGTTGCGGATGAACTCCGCGGTCAGGTCGCCGCCCAGCTTGTCCAGGTCGGCCGGCCCGTATTCCCAGGCACCGAACACCATGCCGGACCCCTCCTTGCAGGACAGGTAGTTCGTCGGGCATTCCCCGCCCAGGCCGGCTCGGCTGCTGGCGCAGGACTTGGCCTTGTTGGCCAGCGCGGCATCGGTGGTGAAGGGTGGCAGGCCGGCGCCGGTCCGCACGTCGTTGATGTTGGCGGTCCATCGTTCCGAGAGGTCGAGGTACTCCCAGGCGCCGGGCAGCTGAGGTGCGTCGTTGATTCCGTACTCCTTGGGGTCGCCGGTGAACGCGACCGCTTGTGTGTTGGATGTCCATCGCAGATAGGTGAGGCCGGCGCCCAGGAGTAAGGCGGCGGCAAGTCCGACCGTGATCCCGGTGCGGGCGCGGGCAACGATCAAACCGTTGGCCGACATCGACCCGATGGCCCACAGGACCGCGCATCCGATGACCATGGCGACGGCCAGCACCAGGGCGAACAGCACGCCCTGGTTGATCCACCCGGTGATCGCCTCGGTGCCCTGCTGGGGTTCCCAGTTCATGAGATCGACCCGTATTCCCAGTGCCACGGTTCGGGTTTCGACCCGCCGGGCTGTGCCCAGGGCGGGTGCACCCAGCCGAACCGGCCGGCGTTCGCGGTGAGCCAGTCGAAGGCCGGCCCGGTGCCGGAGTTGATCCCGCAGCAGGCGCCGATGTCGACGGCCTTGGCCCAGCCGTGGTTGCTGGTGCCCGGGACCGCGCACAGGCTGCCCTTCTCGGCGCGGCAGGCGACCTGCCCTGCGTAGTCGCGGTACCCGTCGGTGATGCCGATGTCCTGCCCGATGGCGGCCTTGAACGCGGTGTTCATCTGGTCGAACGCCGCGGCCGCGTGGCATTCGAGCAGCAGCTGCGGCGCGGTCGGCACCGGGCACAGCGCCGAGGCAGGAATCTGCCCGTTGGCGTATCCGCCCCAGTCTGCGGACCCGCCGCCGTCCGGACCCGCGGCCCCGGCCGGCGACGGGCACCACTCGTCGTCGGTTCTGTCGACCGGGACGGCGGCCGGGGCCACCGGCCCGGTCGTGCTGTCCGCGGTCAGCTCGTCGACGATGGTGACCGCCCGCTCGTACATCTCGCGGTAGATGCCGCCGTCCGACGACGACGAGCCCTGAACTGTCTGCGCGGCAGTCCAGGGCGGGAGCGCCTGCCAGCCGGGCACTTGGACGAGGCGGTCGTAGAAGAAGCCCGCCGACGTGGCCGGGTCGATCAGCTGCTCCGGGGAACCCCACCCGGTCATCGGCCGCTGCTGGAACAGACCGATCGAGTCCAGATTGTTCCCGACCCGATCATGCGGATACCGCAATGATTCCCGGGCCACCGCCCGTTCTGCGTCGTCCAGCTGACGACTCTCGGCCGAGCCGACCAGGGTCGAGGTGCCGTCGTTGGCGTAGTTGTAAAGGGTCGATTCGGCCAGGGCGACGGCGACACCGATGGCTGCGCCGGTGTTTCCGAGCTTCCGACTCAGCGCGACCGAGACGATGATCTTGGCGTTGCGTTCCTGCGCCGCGTCGAGCTCACCTTGCGGGGTGCCGGTGACGGCGCCGCAGTCAAGGGCTCCCGGCACGAACCGAGGCTGCGTCCGTTTGGCGCCGACGGCGGCGACTGTGACGACGACGGCGATGCCGAGCAGGAGACCGACGGCGGTGGGACCGGCGAGATGGATTCTGCGGAGGGCACGCATTTATCCCGGTCCAAGTGCGTCCTGCATGTGTTGCGGCAGGACGCGGTCGAGCGAGCATGACGAGGTCGCCGGCGGGCAGGCAACGGTGATGCCCAGCTGCACCGTGACCCGGGTCGGGCTGCCGGAATCGGTGATGATCGTTTGCTGGCCGTTCACGTCGATTCCGTAGACGCCCGGCGAGACGCCGATGCCCTCGAGTCGGTTGGCCGCCCACTCGGACACGGCGACGTCGGTGAGGTCGACGGCGACGATCGTGTCGTTGTCGCGCAACGATTCCAGCGCCGGCCCCGCCGGGGTGAAGGCGGTCAGGTCCTGGGCCAGCTGTCCGGGATCGCCGTAGGGGGATGGCGCGGCGGCGCGGAGAAGGTCGTCGTTGCGAGCCTGGAAGTCCGTGCTGGAGTCGTAGGCCAGAACGGCCTGGGCCACCAGGCGGGCGAATTCGAGGTGGTCGGTCTGGCCGCCGACCAGCTGGGAGTCGGTCGGGCTGCTCCCGGGAAGGATCACGGCCGCGCCGGAGGAGGGCGTCGTCGACCCGGCGGCGGGGGGCGAATCGACGTTCACCGATGGCGCCGCGACCGTCGCGGTCGGCCGGCCCGGCTCGTCGTTGGAGAAGAAGATCGAGAACACCACCACGGCAACGACCGCGACGGCAACGACACCGGCGCCGATGACGATGATGCGACGGCGGCCGGCGGAGGGATTCGATGGAGTCTGCATCGGCTCACATTGATCGCGCGGGACCGGCCGGCGCAACGGTCTCGAGGAACGGCGCCGGGGCGGACACCGTCTGGCCGACCGAGTTGAACCAGCCGACCAGGTACGCGGCGCCGCCCACCAGCAGTGCGGCCGCCAGCGCCACGATCAGCGTGGTCTTGCCTCGGGACGAATGCTGCGGGTTGTTGCCGAAGGCGCCGACCGCCCACAGGATCGCGCCGATCAGGAACGCGGCGACGCAGGCGACCAGTGCGTATGGGATCAGGCCCAGGACCAGACCCTTGAAGGTGGCCAGGCCGGGAAGCGTGGTCTCCGTCGCCCCGGTCAGCGGGTTGTTGCCGGCAGGTGCTGGCGCGGGTGTGGGGCTCGGTGCCGGTGTGTCGTCCGGGGCGGCCACCGCTTGAATCATGGATCTGCTCCCTACGGGTCGTGCCGGACGGGCCGGCGAAGGATGATTCGATACCCAATGCAGGCAGCTCCCGCGAGCTATCACCTTGCTACAGTTATGCCCAGGCTACGGAAGGTAGTCATCCAGTTATGGCCCGGTCAAGAGGAGCCGACCCCGGCCAACCGATCGGAGGGCGCACCAGTAGGCTGCCTACACACCGTGACAGGGCAGAGAGGGACCGACGTGGCCGACAGCGACGGCGGACTGCCTGACCTTGCCCAACGCCTCGACCACCTGTTCAGGACCGTTCCCCGGCCCGGCGGCCGTGGGCTGTGGTCGAACGAGCAGGCGTCCGCCGAACTCGCCCGACAGGGAACGTCGATGTCAGCCGCGTATCTGAGTCAGCTGCGCAACAGCAAGCGGGACAATCCGTCGGCCCGGCACCTCAACGCGCTCGCCGCACTGTTCGCGGTGCCGATCAGCTACTTCTTCGATGCCGAGACGGCGGAGAAGATCAACAACGATCTTCGGCTGCTATCGGCCATTCGGGACAGCGATGTGCAGGCGATTGCGCTGCGTGCGCACGGCATTTCACCGGAGGGACTCGCCAACGTAAAGGGCATAATCGACCACATTCGAAAGGTCGAACAGCTACCGGATGATGGAGAGCCCATCGATGGCATGGACGAGGAACCACCCTCACGAGGCGACTGAACGCGCCTACCAGTCGCTGGTTCCGCTCCTGCCCGATCCTTGGGTCGTCGACGAATTCGTC
>JBIOVW010000039.1:0-10458 GCA_044867945.1 Nakamurella sp.
AGCGTGCGGCGTGCGCATCACCGCCGGACGCCTGCGCACCCGGGTCAGTCGCCGGCCTCGGCCGCCCGGGCGAGGCGCTTCTCGACCCGGTCGGCCACCGCCAGCAGGTAGGGCACGCGGTCGACCCGGGCCCGGGCGTTCGGCGAATCCGGTCCGTGCCGGGCGATCGCCTCGGCGATCCGGTAGGTGACCGTCATCCGCCGGCCAGCGGGCCCGACGGTCTGATCGGCGTAGGTCAACGCGTCGGACACCAGCGAGTCCTCGAACTCGAACTCGGCCATCATGTCCGCGAAGCCGCGCTCCACCGGGACGAACCGGGCCCCCGAATGGTGGGCCACCAGCGCCACCAACCGCGGATCCCAGCCGAGTGTACGCAGCTGCAGAGCGCCGTCGAGCGGGTGGAATCCGGTCTGCCGGATCACCGGCGAGTAGCCGATGTCGTGCAGCCAGGCCGCTGCGATCAGCAGCGGCCGGTCCGCCTCGGGCACCGCCACCGCCACCTCACCGGCCCGCTGGGCGACCCCTTGGGTGTGCAGCCACCGCTCGAGGATCGGCTTGCGCAGCAACCGTTTGGCCAGTCGCCGGGCCGTCGGCACCGGTTCCACCCGGTTGGGATCGCCCTTCACACCGATGAGCTTGGCGCAGTCCGGTGAACAAATGGCCAACGACTCAGTAGGTCGCGCGGCCACCGCTGACGTCGTACACCGCGCCGGTGGAGAACCCGACCTGCTCCGAACAGAGCCAGGCGATCAGTTCCGCAATCTCCTCGGCTCGACCCAGCCGTCCCATCGGGATCAGCGCGCGCACTCGGGCCAGCAGCGCGGGGTCGGTCTGCGCATTCATCGGCGTCGCCACCGCGGCCGGGGCGACGGCGTTCACCAGCACACCGGTGGTTGCCAGCTCCTTGCCCAGCGACTTGGTCAGCGCAACGACCGCGGCCTTGGCCGCGGAGTACGCGCTCTGGCCGGCATTGCCCTCCTTGGCGGCGATGCTGGCCAGCAGCACGATCCGACCCCAGCCGGCGGCGACCATCCCGGGCACGACCGCCCGACACATCAGGAACGTGCCGTCGACGTTCACCCGCTGCACCGTCCGCCATTCGTCCAACGTCAGCTCGGCGAGCGGCCGCACCGGCCCGACGATGCCGGCGCTGTGCACCAGGATGCCGACCGGTCCGATCGCGTCGATCAGCGCGGCGACGGCGTCGGGATCGGTGACGTCGAGCGATTCGTCGGCGCCGGAAGCGATGTCGGCGGTGACCACCCGCACACCGTCGACCCGCAGCCTGGCCGCGGTCGCCGCGCCGATGCCGCTCGCACCACCCGTCACCAGGGCGAGGACGCCGTCCGGATAGCTCATGTCCTCGCCCTTTCACCCTGGAGTGTCCCGGGCATCGTCGCACCCCTGGCCGGTGACAGCTGGACGACAGCGGACTGCGAGGCGCACCGGCCACCCTCGACGTGCAGGCCCGATCATGGAGGCGACCAATGCAGCAGACGGCGAGCACGGCACCGCGACCAACGGTCGACGCACCGTCGGGTGACCGGCCGATCCGCGGACACCCGCGACCAGCCGATCGGCGCGGGCACCGGACCACGACGGCCGCCCTGCGGTTGGGATGGTTCGCGGTCGGCACCGCGATGTTCATGCTCGCCGGCCTGCTGGGCCCGATCGCGGACACCTTCGGGGTGCCGGTGGGGGTGGTCGGCCTGGCGGTCACCTCCTTCTCCCTGGCCTACGCGCTCGGCGGTCCGCCGCTGCAGGCGCTGCTCGGTTCCGCGCCGTCCGGGCGTGTGCTGCTCGGATCGCTGGCGACGTTCGGCCTGGCCGCGGCGGTGTCGGCGACAGCACCGGCGATCGGGGTGCTGCTGGCCGCCCAGGTCGTCGGCGGGTTGGCCGCCGCGGTGTGGGGACCGGTGTCCGCGGCGTCGGCGGTGGCGGTCGCCGGGGCCGATCGGGTCGGGCGGACACTGGGCGGCTTCCAGGCGGCGAGCAGCCTGGCGATGATCGCCGGGGCGCCGGTCGGGCTCCTGCTGGCCAGGGCCCTGTCCTGGCGGGCGGGTTTCGGCCTGGTCGCACTCACGGCTCTGGTCACGCTGGTCATGTTGACGTACCGTCCGGCGGTGCAGGGTGTTCCGCTTCGGTCGCCGGTGCTCGAGCGGCTCCGACCGCTCCGGGCACCCAGGGTGCTGGGCACGCTCGCCGTCACCCTGCTGGTGATGGCCGCGTCGAACAGCGTGTTCAGCTACCTCGGTGTGCTGCTCTCCGGACCGGGGTGGCAGGTCGACGTCGGGCTGTGCCTGCTGCTGTTCGGCGTGGCCGGGATCGTCGGAATCGGGGTCGGCGGACGCGCCGCGGACCGGTGGGGCGGTGGACGGCCGGCCCTGGTCTCGGCGGCGTTGCTGACCCTCGGCACGGCGCTGATCCCGGCGGTCGCCGCGGTCACCCCGGCACTGGTGTTGCTGATCCTGCTCTGGGGCTTCACCGGATGGACCTTCGTGCCCGGCCAGCAACACCGCCTCATCACCGCCGACCCCGCGGCGGCGCCGATCCTGCTGGCGCTGCACGGTTCCGCCGTACAACTCGGATTCGCGGTCGGCGCACTGTCCGGCGGCCTGGTGATCGACGCCGGCGGCCCATCCTGGCTGTGGATCGTCCCGCTCCTCTGCGGGGTGCCGGCGGTCATCGGGTTCGCGGTCATCCTGTGGCGGTCCCGGTGATCACGTCCGCGGCCGAGGTGGTCGAGCTGGGTACCATTCTCGGGGTCTGGGCGCACCCGGACGACGAGGCGTACCTGTCCGGCGGGTTGATGGCCATCGCCCGCGACCACGGTTCCCGGGTGGTCTGCGTGACCGCCACCCGGGGTGAGCGGGGCACCGGCGACCCGGTCGGCTGGCCCCCGCACCGACTGGCCGCCGCCCGCTCCGACGAGTTGGCCGTCTGCCTGGACGTTCTCGGCGTGCAGGAGCACCACTGGCTGGATCATCCGGACGGCGGCTGCGCGGCCGCCGATCCCGGGCCGGCCATCGAGGCGCTGTCCGCGATCATCGATCGGGTGCACCCGGACACCATCCTGACCTTCGGTCCGGACGGATTCACCGGTCACCCCGATCACCAAACGGTCGCCGGGTGGGCCGCAGCCGCGGTCGACGGGGTCGACCCCGGCATCCGGTTGCTGCAGGCGGCAGCGCCGGAACGTCGGCACGAGCGATGGGCGGCTCTCAACGAGCGGTTGGGTGTGTACGAGCCGGGTTACCCGGTGCTGGTGCCGGACCTCCGGCTCGCGGTCGGTCTGGTCCTGGAGGGCGGGATCGCGGAGCGCAAGGTCCGGGCGCTGGCCGCCCAGCATACCCAGACCGCTGGTCTGATCGAGACTTTGGGCGTCGGGACCTACACCGAGTGGGTGGGCGAGGAGTGCTTCATCGAGCGTCCCGCGTTCAGCGGCGGGACAGATGGCGGTCGATCGCCGCACGGGCGTGCCGCAGCAGCTCGTCGCGGCTGATCGCCTGGGGGGCCGGTTCGACGACGGGTCGGGACGATCGGGTGTCCACCGGGGCATCCGGCGCCCGGTCGGCCGCGGCCAACAGCACGGCCGCCGGTTCGGGGTCGTCGAGCCGGATCAACAGGTCGGCCAGGTTCCGTAGCGTCGTCCACAGGTGGGTCCAGTTGCCGGTCCGGGCGAAATAGTCGATGACCTCGCGGTACCCGGCCAGGGCCTCGCGGATCCGGCCGGCGCTGACCCGCACGGACAGCAACCCGACCGTCGCCACCCCGTCCAGGAACGTCGCGCCGGCCCGTCGGGCGTGGTCGATGGCCAGACCGTAGTCCACCTCGGCCTGGTCGAAACGCCCTTCGAGACAAGCTATTTCACCCGCGACATAGTGGGCCCAGGACCGCCCCGAGGGGGCCACCGCTCGTGCCAGAATCACGTCGTTCAGATTCCTGGCCCGGCGCAGCCGGCCGGCGTAGGCGTGGGCCAATGCCGCGACCCCGAGGTCCGTTCGGGGGCTGCCCGGCAGGCCGGCAGCGGCCAGCGCCCCCTCGGCCGCCCGGTCATGGTGGCCGCGGGCCAGGTCGACCACGGTCAGGGCGTACCGGCATTGCCAGGACCCGGTCCCGTCCGCCGTCAACGCCAGTCCGGCGCGTGCGCGTCGTACCGCCAGATCGAGGGCGCCGCGATGGTAGGCGCTCTCGGCGGCCACACCCAGCACCGCGGCCGCCCGGGGGTGCCCGTCCAACGCCGGGTCGTCCGCGAGTTCCTCGACCCAGCCGCGTATCTCGATCAGGTCGCGGACGGCGATGGCTCCCCACAGGGCGCAGGCCAGGTCGACCGCGTCGTCCACGGGACCGGCTCGCCGGGCCAGCCGCCACGCGGCCCGCAGGTTGCCGATCTCGCGGCGCAGGACGGCGTCCGCCGCCGGCTCCTCCGCGGAGTCCAGGCCTGCCTCGATCCAGCGGGTGAGCTCGACGGCCCACCGGAGGAATCGCCGGTCCGCCGAGGCGAGCTCACCGGCCGCGCGGAGACGGTCGAGGCCGTAGGCCCGCAGCGTCTCGAGCATCCGGTATCGGGTGCCGGCCTCGAAGACCGCCTCGATCATCGATGAGTCCACCAGCCGGGCCAGCTGTTCGCCCGGGTCCCGGTCCGGGCCCAGTTCGCGGGCCAGCTGCTCGGCGGTGTCCAGGTCCACCCCGTCGGCGAACTGCGCCAGGTGCCGGAACAAGCGCTGCTCGTCCCTAGCCAGCAGTTGATAGGACCAGTCCACGGTGGCCCGCAACGTCCGGTGCCGGTCGTCCCCCCGTGGCCGCGGGCCGCCGAGCAGGTCGAGCGACCGGTTCAGCCTTACCCGAAGATCGTCGACGGAGAACGTGGTCAGCCGACCGGCTGCCAGCTCGATGGCCAGCGGCATGCCGTCCAACCGGCTGACGACGGCCGCGACGGTGCGCAGTTCCTCGGGACCGAAGGTCAGGTCCGGCCGCACCCGGGCGGCCCGATCCAGAAACAGCGCGACCGACGGTGCCGCCGCGAGTGCCGTCGCCGGCGCGAGACCCGGCGCGGGCAGCGGCAGCGGCGGCAAGCGGTACACCGATTCGACGGCCATGCCGAGCGGTTCGCGGCTGGTGGCCAACACGGTCAGCCGTGGGCAGGCGCCGAGGATGGTGTCCACCAGGTGGCGGGCGGCGTCGATCTGGTGCTCGCAGTTGTCGATCAGCAGCAGACCCGGGGCGTCACCCAGCAACGCCAGGCAGGCGGCGATCACATCGCCCTGGACGACGGTCAGGCTCAGCGCGGCGGCGAGTGCGTGCTCGATTCCGGCGGCATCGGTCACCGGCGCGAGCAGCACGACCCGGCCGCCGCGTCGATCGGCCAGGTGCCGGGCGAGCCTGGTCTTGCCCACGCCGCCGGGCCCCACGACCGTGACCAGGCGCTCGGCGTCCAACAGCCCGCCGACTGCCGCGACCTCGGCCTCCCGGCCGATCAACGGTGTCGACGGCCGAACCGGTGGGGCCGTCCGCTGCGCCGCCGGTCCGAGGGCACCGGCCGCGACGTCACGTTCGAGCAGGTCGAGGGCGTCGGTGGGATCCAGCCCGGTCTCCTCGATGAGCGAGCGCCGGAAGTCCCGGCCGCGCCGCAGCGCCTCGGGGGCCCGGCCGGTCGCGGCAAGTGCGCGCATCGCGAGCAGAACCGCCGGCTCCCGCAGGGAATCAGCGTCGGACGCGTCGACCGCGATCGGCCCGACGTCCTGCGCGCGGCCGGCACGGATGCCGGCGTCGACCAACGCGTCGACCACGTCACGCCGAAGGTTGGACCATTCGGCGACCGCGGACGCGACGGGCAGGAACTCGCCGAGGTCGGCGAGCATCTCACCGCGCCACAGACCATGGGCCAGGACCAGCATGTCGTAGGCGGCGGCGGGATCGCGCTCCGCGCGGGCGGCCGACAGCAACGCCCGTGCCCGGGCGACGTCGATCTCCTGCGCGGCCAGCTCGAGGCGGTAGCCGTCGGGCCGGGTCTGCAACCGGTAGGAGGCCTTGCCCAGCTGCCCCCGCAGCCGGGACACGTGACTGTGCAGGGCCTGCCGCGACTCGGCGCCCTCAGCGGACCAGAGCGCCTCGATGAGCGTGTCGACGGTGACGATCCGTCCCTGAGCGATCGCCAGCAGGGCGAGCACCGCCCGCCGCTTGGCGCCGCGGACCTCGACGGCTTGACCGCCGACGGACAGGTGCAGCGGGCCGAGCACGCCGACCCGCAGTTCCGGCCCTTCGGTCATCGCCCACCTCCTGGCCGCTTTGCTGTCATCCTCGCAAAGCGCTCGGCAGGCGACGACAGCCGGCCGTCAGCTCGCGTCAGTGCCCTGACAGGGCCGTTGGGTTTGCTGAATCAGCAGCCGGGCCAGACCCGGCCTCCATCATGAAGGGAGTCCAGATGGACACCAACAAGATCATGGCGTTCCTCGGCCAGTTCGTCACGGACCTGGGCGCCACGGGATCGACCGGCGGCGTGGTCATCGGCCACCGGCTCGGGCTCTACCGGGCGCTCGCCGAAGGCCCGGTCACCCCCGGCGCCTTCGCCGACCGGACCGGTTGCGCACCCAGGTATCTCACCGAGTGGCTGCGCGGCCAGGCCGCCGGCGGCTACATCAGCTACGACCCGGCGACGGGCGAGTTCTCGCTGACCCCGGAGCAGGCATACTGCCTGGCGGACCCGAACGGGCCGAACCTGCCCGCCGCGGCGACCACCGTGCTGGGCTACCTGCAGGCGGAGCCGCGCCTGACCGAGGCCTTCCGCACGGGGGCCGGCATCGCCTGGCACGAACACGACCGCGACGTCTTCGTCGGGTGCGACGCGTTCTATCGGGCGGGTTACGTCGCCGATCTGATCCCGAACTGGATCCCCGCCCTGGACGGCGTGCAGGACAAGCTGGCCGGCGGGGCCCGGGTGGCCGACGTCGGCTGCGGCCTCGGGTCGACGTCCGTGTTGATGGCTCAGGCATTCCCGCAGAGCACCATCGTCGGCTCGGACTATCACGTCGAATCCATCGATCTGGCCCGCAAGCAGGCCGCCGAGGCCGGGGTCGCCGACCGGGTGAGCTTCGAGGCGGCCGCCGCGGACTCGTTCAGCGGCACCGGCTTCGACCTGGTGACCACGTTCGACTGCCTGCACGACATGGGCGACCCGGTGGCCGCCGCGCGGCACATCCGCTCGGCGCTCGCCGACGACGGCACCTGGCTGCTCGTCGAGCCGCTGGCGAGCGACCGGATCGAGGAGAACTTCAACCCGGCCGGCCGGCTGTTCTATGCCGGCTCGTTGTTCCTGTGCGTGCCCAATGCGTTGTCCCAGGAGGGTGGCTTCGCCCTGGGCGCGCAGGCCGGGGAGGCGGCGACCCGTGAGGTGCTCACGGCGGCCGGGTTCAGCCGGATCCGCCGGGCCACCCAGACCGGCTTCAACGTGGTCTACGAGGTGCGGCCGTAGCACTCGGCCACCGTGTGGAACGCCGCCATCGGCTGCCATCGCCGGGCGGCGTTTCAGCGTGTTCGGCGTCTCGGCGTGTTCGGGCAAAGGCTCAGCAACTCTGCGCCCGCGATCCGTCGGCCCCGCCCGAGCTTCGGCTCGGCCGGGGCTCTTTCGCCTCCACCGGGTGCGCGGGGCCACACCGAACGTCATCAGTGATCGTTCCGGGTGGGCTCGTACCGGTTTCGGCGTGATCGAGACGCGTCGGTTGAACCAGAGTTGCGCATCCGGGGTGGTGGTTGCGCAACGGCAGTTCAACAGGCGGGCATGCGGTGCCGGCCCGCCGAACCGCTGTCCTTCCGCTCGTTTGGCGGAACGAGACACCATCCCTTGACCATCCCCGGGGATGGTGTACTGTCGATGATGTGCGGGAGGGAGAACCGTGGCGGAACCGGAGAAGACCGAGAAGATCACGGTCAACCTCGGCCTGGTCGATCTCGGTGAGATCGACCTGCTGGTCGGCGAGGGCTTCTACGCGAACCGCACCGACTTCATCCGCACCGCGATCCGCCGACAACTCGAATCGCGGTCCGAAGCCGTGAAGGAAACCGTCGAGCGCCGCACCCTGGCGCTCGGCACCGTGCATCTGGACCGAGCGCAGCTGGAGGCGCTGCGCTCGGCCGGCCGGACCGTGCACCTTCGGGTGCTCGGACTCGGGGTCATCGCCGATGACGTCACCCCCGAGCTGGCCCTGGCCACCATCGAAAGCGTCGAAGTCCTTGGCGCCTTCCGCGCGTCACGGACGGTCAAGGCCGCACTGGCGGACCGCACCCGCTGACGGCCTCGCCCGGCGATCGTCCGGCTCACCCACCCGGCACACCCGGTCCGGGTCGACGCTCCCCGTTTGCTTCGCCGTCCCCGCCGTCATCCATCGTCGACAGGAGAACCATGTCCACGCAACGCTTGTCGCTGCCCGCAGCCCTCGACCGCCTGTGCCACCTGCTGGCGCGGACCCGCACCGAGCACGAATCATCCGGCCGGTCGCTGCCTGATCCGACCGGCATCCTGGCCCAACTCGGCCTGACCGGCGGACCGCCGGACGCGGGTGGGCTTCCCCGGACCAACATGGCGGGCCTGCATCGGTCGCTGCCGGACTTGAACCTGCCGGACCTGCCGGCCTTGAACCTCCCCGATCTGAAACTGCCGGACCTGAACCTGCCCGGTTTGACGTTGCCGGGCGGCCCGCTCGGTAACCGATTGCCGGGCGGCGCCCCCGATCCGGCGCGCGACCGCGCCGCGCAGGCCGGAGGTGACCTGCGACGCATGGTGTACACCGGACCGGCGGGCTCCCGGGAATACCTGCTCTACGTCCCCTCCGGCTACCACGGAGAACCGGTCCCGTTGATCGTCATGCTGCACGGCGGCACCCAGACCGCGCTCGACTTCGCGGCCGGCACCGGGATGAACCACCTCGCCGAGCAGCACACGTTTCTCGTCGCCTATCCCGAGCAGTCGATCCAGGCGAATCCGCGAGGGTACTGGAACTGGTTCCGTGCCGAGGACCAGCACGCCGGCGCCGGTGAACCGGCGATCATCGCCGGCATGGTCGACGAGATCCGTGCCGAGTACGAGATCGACGCCGCTGACGTCCATGTCGCCGGGCTGTCGGCCGGCGGTGCGATGGCGGCGGTGCTGGCTGCGACGTATCCGGACATGTTCGCCGGGGTCGGCGTGCACTCGGGCATCGGCTACCGCGCCGCGACGGACCTGCCGTCCGCGTTCGCCGCGATGCAGGGCGCGGGCGAACCGGTCGCCGGTCCGATTCCGATGCGGACCATCGTCTTTCACGGTAGCGACGACCACCTGGTGGCCCCGGTCAATGCCGACCGGATCGTGGACGCCGCCCTCGCTGTTCGACCAGGATTGACCCGCCGGCGGACCGTCCGTCCCGCCACCGCCGGCGGCCGGGCGCACGTCGTCGAGTCGTATCACGGTGCTGACGGCACCGCGCAGGTCGAATCGTGGCGGGTGCACGGCGGCGGGCACTGCTGGTCCGGCGGTGATCCGGTCGGCAGCTTCACCGATCAGGACGGACCGGACGCTTCCGCCGAGATGGTGCGCTTCTTCCTGCGCCGCTGAGTGTGCAGTGCGACCGGCACTGATCGACGGGCGCGCCACGCAAGGTTGAGGGAGTTCACCGATGAAGCGCGTCGCCCGGCTTCCTACCTTCGAAGGGACGATTTCGGCCCGACATGGGGAGTTGAGGACAATGAGGAAGTCAGCCAGGCTCTGGGCGGCAGCCCTTTTCGCGGCTTCGGCGGTGGGCGCGGGTGTCGGCGGAACGGCCTGGGCCGCCACCGATCCAGTGACCGACATCCCGCCTTGCAGCATGTTCTCGGCGGCGAACGCGTGCGAGTTCGCCGCAGCACGCGCCGCCGCCCGCGATGCGGAATGGGCGCAGGCCGAGATCCATCTCCGGGACGTCCGGAACGAGGTGCACACGGTGGATCTCGATCCGGAGGGCCCGAGCCGCGGCGACACGATCTTCTTCGACAACACCCTATGGGACCCGTCGGGGATGACCGTTGTGGGTCGTTTCGTCGGCCAGTGCGTCCAGCTGTCCGACGCGATGCACCACTGCGAAGGGGGCCTGCTGTTCCCGCGCGCGTCTCTGGAACTGTCCACGGTGACCACTCTGGGCGGCGACATCGTTGCTGCGGTGACCGGCGGCACCGGCGAGCACTCCGGCGCCGGCGGGCAGGTCCTGATCGCGCCCACCGCCACCGCGGGGACGTCGAAGCTGGCAGTCGATCTGCGTTGAGCGAGGTCACCTCGCGCGATGATCGAGCGTGCCGGCCGTCGGACGCACCGGGAACCGCGCGGCCAGTTCCGCGCGGTTCCGTGTTCCGGTCTTCGCCAGCACGTTGGAGACGTGTCGTTCCACCGTCTTTCGGGACAGGAAGAGCGCCTCGGCGATCTCCGGGTTCGTCGCCCCGTCGCAGATCATC
>JBIOVW010000040.1:0-4939 GCA_044867945.1 Nakamurella sp.
CCACGTGCGTGCTGGGCGCCGATGGGGTGCTGCGGGTGGATCGGGGTGGGTTGGACGCGATCAAGGCTGCGGTGTGGGCGGTGGACGCGTGCCGGGTCACCGCTCCGGTGGCGGCGATCTGGTAGACCGGTGCGCTACCATGCGTCTGACCAGCGTCGGTCCCGATCGTGCGAGGGTGCGGCTGGTGGTGGATCTGGGGTTGATCACCCGGCAGACGTTCGGCACGATGCTGCGCCCGGTGCGGGCGGCCGGGGACCTGCTGCTGAACAGCCCGGACGGGTGGGTGTCGAACCAGCCGGGGCCGCTGCCGTGGGACACCCAGGGCTCGGGAACGACTCCGTGGTGGTGGGTCGGTAACGCGGTCGAGGACGGCAAGTCGCCGATCGGGCCGCATGGTCCGTGGACCGTCGGCGGGCGGATGCCGGCGTCGGTGGAGCGGGCGACCGGGTTGGTGATCGGGCCGCTGACCACGTTGCCGTGGCGGGTGTACCGGGGCCGGGCTCCGCTGCGGGGGTCGTGGCGGCAGTCCGCCGACGCGGAGGACCTGGGCCCGGCGTTGTGGATGGTGGACCCGCAGCTGGTGGGCAACGTTCCGGGGATCGGCCGGTCCACCGCCCCGATCTGGCGTCGCCGCCCGGCCACCTCGGTGTGGGGGCAGTGGCTGCGGGATGCCCTGTGGTTCGGGAAGGGGTTCATCACGTTCGCCGAGGCGGGCAACCCGCAGGCCGGGGATCCGTACGAGGAGCCGGTCGCCGGGACGATCGCGAACGTGTCACCGACGAAGGTGACCGAGGTGTTGGACGACCGCGGCATGGTCGCGGGCTGGCGCATCGGAGATGACGTCACCTGGGTGGACGTCGACACGGACGGCCGCTACCAGCTGGACGGGCAGACGTACCGTCTGCTGGCGCTGTGGGAGCCGTTGGGTGACGGCACCGGGGTGTTCGGCCGGCACGCCGCCGACCTGGGGCTGGCGATCAGCGTGCGGGGCTACACGTCGGGCACGTTCCGCTCCGGGATCCCCGCCGGATACCTGAAGGTGTCGCAGAACCCGTTCACGAAACCGGAGGCCGACGCGCTGAAGGAGCGGTGGCTGCAGTCCCACGGCGGTGACCAGCGGTCCATCGCGGTGCTGTCCGCCGCGGTCGACTTCAACCCGATCAGCGTCAACCCGGTCGACGCGCAGCTGGTGGAGGTGGATCACATGGTGCTGCGGATGGTGGCCCACGCGTTCAACCTGTCCGCCCGCGCGCTGGATTCCGGCGCCAGCTCCGGGAACACGTACGCCAACATTCAGGACGAGAGACACGACCGGGTCGACGACTCGGTGATGCCGTGGCTGTCGGTGCTGGAGGACACCCTGGCCGGGTTGCTGCCGTACGGCACCTGGCCCGAGGTCGACGTCCGCGGCTACCTGCAGTCCGACCCGGCCGCCCGCACCGCCTACTACTCGGCGGGGATCCGCGACGGGTGGATGTTCCCCGGCGAGGCCCGCAAGCTGGAACGTCTGCCGGCACGGGAAGACCCCGAGCCGGGGCCGGCACCGCCGGCGGTGCAACCGCAGCTCGAGGAGGTGCCGCAATGATCGACCTGGACACCCTGGCGGTGGACGGCTGGCAGGTGCGAGCGGCGCCCGCCGACCGGTTCACCCTGGAGGACAACGAGTTCTATGGCCGCGCCGTGCCCTACAACAGTCCCGCGGACCTGTTCCCCGGGTTGCGGGAGCAGTTCGCGCCGGGGGCGTTCGCCTCCCAGCTGCGTGACCCGGCCCGGGTGAAGGTGGCGTTCCGCCACGGCGATGTCATCGGCCACGCCATCGCACTGGAGGAGCACGACGACGGGTTGTGGATCCGTGGCCGGGTGCTGGTCGACGACGACCTGCCCGAAGGCCGTAAGGCGTTGGCGCAGCTGCGCGGCAAGCTGGTCGACGAGTTGTCGGTCGGGTTCCAGCAGGTCCCCAAGGGCACCACCAGCGAGCTGCAGCCCGACGGGTCCGAGCTCGTCACCCACAAGAAGGTTCGGCTGCGGGAAGTAAGTCTGGTGCCGTGGGGGGTGTACGGCCGGGACGCGCGGGTGACGAAGGTGCGGGAGGCGGCGGCGCAGGTGTGGCGCACGGAGATGCTCGCGAAAGTGGCGGCGCTGGGGCTACAGTCCGGGTAGGACGTCCCTCTGTCAGCGCCCACAACGGCCCCCGCCGGTAGTCCAGGCCCCCGCCGAGTTTGGGAAGCGCGCAGCCCGCGTCAGACCGTATCCGTATGCGTCTGACCTGGGAGGCCAGCCGTGAGCTATGAGCAGGAGCTGCGCAAGCAGCTGGAGGATGTCAAGGCCAAGGCACGCGCCATCATCGAATCCACCGAGGACCGTTCCGACGAGGCGCAGGCCAACCTCGACGGCTACCTGCGTGACGGGGAGAAGATCGCCGCCCGCATCGTCGAGGTGAAGCGGCAGGCCGCGTTGCAGTCCGCCGGCGACACCCTCGACGGGCTGATCCACGGCGCCGCGGACCGCGACCACAACCGGTCCCACCCCACCGAGCCCGGGTCGGTCGGGGACCTGTTCATCCGCTCCGACGTGTTCCAGAACTATTCCGGCCGCGGCACCAGCTCGCGGCTGTGGATCGAGGAACGCGCCCTGCCGATGAGCATCGGATCAGTGGGCGCCGGGATCCCGAAGCCGCAGCAGATCCAGCTCGGGAACGTGGAAGGCCCCGCCCCCCTCCTCGGGCTGATCCCCACCATTCAGGTGTCCACGAACTCGATCGAGACGATCGTGTGGAACAAGGTCGCCGGCGGCGCGGCGGTCGTCCCCGAGAGGTCGGCGAAGCCGTCGGCCGAGTGGGCGCCCACCGCCACCCCGACCACCCTGGACACCATCGCCGTGACCACGGCGATGACCCGCCAGCTGATGGAAGACGCCCCCGCCGTCCGGTCGATGATCGACACCGAGCTGCAGCGGGAGGTGTCCCGCAAGCTGGAGGCGGAGGCTGCGGCCGCGCTTGTGGACGCCACCCTGCCCGCGGTGACCGGGTCCACGCTGCTGGCCGGGATCCGGGTCGGGATCGGCACCGTGCAGGCCGCCGGGTTCGACCCGGACGCGGTGCTGCTCAACCCCGCCGACTGGGCCGACCTCGACGTCGGCCTGGTCACCAGCACCCTCGACGGCCCGATCGTGCGGCAGTCGTTCTGGGGGCTGCGTCCGGTCGCGTCGGTGGCACAACCCGCCGGAACGGCGACGGTGGGCGACTTCGCCGCCGGCGCCGCCCGCTACAGCCGCAGCGGCATCAACCTGTACATCACCGACAGCCACGCCATGACGTTCATCGAGAACGTGTTCACCCTGCTGGCGGAAACCCGGTCCAAGACGGTCATCCAACGCCCGGCCGCGTTCGCCGAGGCCACCGCCACACCGTGACCCACGGGCAGGCCACCCACCCCATCCCCCCGATCCCGTGCGTGGGGTGGGTGGCCTGATGCCGCAAGAGACCGGCACGTTGACCGACGACGATGTGGCCGCCCGCCTGGGGGTTGCGGTGGATCCGATGGTCAGCCAGTGCACGGAGGCGGCCCGCCAGTACGTGTTCGACCGGCGCAGCATCATGTTCGCAGACCCGGCGCAGCCGTTCAACGCGCTGATCTGGGAGGGCGCCGTGCAGTGGGCGGTGCTGGAGTACCAGAAACGGTCCGCCCCCCAAGGGTTCGACGGGGTCGACGTGTTCGGCGCCACCCCGGACACCAGCTTCACCCGGTGGGACATCGACCGGATGATCGGCGCCGATCAGGTGACCGCGTGATCGTCGAGGCGCTCGACGACCTCGTGGCGGGGATCGGTGTGGCGCTGCCCACGGTGTCGGCGACGCGGGACCCGCAAGTGCTGCGGGCGAACCTGGCCGCCGACCAGGTGGCCGTGTTCGTGGCCGCACCCAGCCCGCAGACGGCCACCATGTGCGGCTGGCAGTGGTCGGTGCCGGTGTGGCTGGTGATGCCCACCACCGCGTCGAAGACCGACCTGGACCGTGCCCTTCAGGTACTCACCGACCTGTTGGGGCACCTGCAGGAACAGAACGCCACCCCGGGGCCCCTGCCGGTGGGTGGGGTAGACCTCCCCGGCTACCAGATCACCACACTGATCGGAGACTGACGATGCCTCCAGTTGATTCCCGCCTAGGTCCGGGCACCCTGACCCTGGGCACCACCCTGACCAGCGCCGGGTGCCAGATGAGCAACGTGAAACTGGTGCCCGAGTACGACGAGGAGGACGGGCTGCCCACGCTGTGCGACCCGGCCCCGCCACCGGAGATCACCGAGAAGTGGAAGTTGACCGGCACCGCGGTGCAGGACTGGCATGAGGATGCCGGGTTCATCGAGTTCTGCCGCCTCAACGCCAAGACGGTGCAGCCGTTCGAGTGGGTGCCCAACACCACCCTGACGCCGGTGATCACCTACACCGGCAGCGTGCAGGTCCGCGCGGTCGAGTTCGGCGGTGACGTCGCCAAGCAGAACACCAGCGACTTCGAGTTCGCGGTGGTCGGCGCGATCACCAGAACGTCGGCGCCCTGACATGTTCCAGCAGCAGGTCACCGTCCATTACGTCGACGGCTCGGAGAAGGGCCTCACCCTCGACCAGTGGTCCATCGGCCAGTGGTCCGCCTACGCCAGCAAGATGGGCTGGAACCTGGACCCCGCACAGCCGGGGATGCTCGCCATCCTCATGCTGCGGTTCCAGGCCTACGCCGAGCTGCACCGCGACGTGACCGGCCCGCGGCCGGGTTTCGACATCTGGGACCGCACCGTCCGCGAGGTGGAGCCGCAGGACGAGCCGGAGGAGGCGGACCCTACGACGGCGGTCACCTAGGCCGCCTGGTGAACACGGTGGCGCTGGAGATGCACCTGCCGCCGCGTGAGGTGTGGGCGATGGACCCCAAGGACCTGGCCACCGTGGT
>JBIOVW010000041.1:0-3208 GCA_044867945.1 Nakamurella sp.
CTGGTCCGAGTCGCCGCCAGAATCCGAGCACGAATCGCTCCCGGCATCTGCTCCCGGCCCGCCCCGCGCGCTCGGTCAATCAGACCGGCGATCCCGTCAGCCTCGTACCGCTTCAGCCACAGATCCACCGTCGGTCGCGACACACCCGCCAAGGCGGCAATCTCTTTCTTCTGCCGCCCCTCAGCCAGCCACATCACGATTCGCGCCCGCGTCGCCACGGGTGCAGGCGTGTCCGAGCCGTTCGTCAACGCTCGCAACTCTTTCCAGTCATCCGCTTCCAACTCCACGCGATCATTAAACACGAAATCCGCAACTATGTAAAGCTGATCGAATCACGAGACACTAGTGTCTCGTGATCGCGTTCGATTTACTTGGCGTTGTTGTCGACGAGTTTCTTGATGCTGGTCTGTGCGAGTTGAACCTTGGCGAGAATGTCGTCGGCGGTGGCGGTCCATGCGAAGGGCTTGGAGTTGGCGTTCCAGTGCTCGATGTAGTCGCGGATCTGCTTGACCAGGACGGTGACGGAGGTGAAGGTACCGCGCCGGATGGATTGGCGGGTGATGATGCCGAACCAGGTCTCGATCTGGTTGATCCAGGACGAGCCGACCGGGGTGAAGTGGAGGTGCACGCGCGGGTTGCGCTCGAGCCACGCCGTGACCTCGGGGGTGGTGTGCGTGGACAGGTTGTCCAGTACGACGTGCACGTCCGCGCCGGTGTGCGGCTTGACCGCCTTCTTGAGGAAGTCGAGGAAGTTCGCCCCGTTGCGGGTGGGCTTGCACTCGCCGAACACCTCGCCGGTGGCCACGTTCAGCGCGGCGAACAGGTTCGTCGTGCCGTGCCGCACGTAGTCGTGGGTGCGTTTCTCGGTCGCGTCGAACGCGATCGGGAGCATGGGCTGGGTCCGGTCCAGGGCCTGGATCTGGGTCTTCTCATCGATCGACAGCACCACCGCCCCGCCCGGTGGGTCGAGGTAGAGGCCGACCACGTCGGCGACCTTGGCGGCGAACTCCGGGTCCTTGCTGAGCTTGAACGTGCCGTGCCGGTGCGGCTTCAACCCGGTCTCCCGCCACAGCTTCGCCACGTAGTGGTGCGAGACGTACACGCCCTCGGTGCGCTCGATGAACGCGGCGAGCTCGCGGCTCGACCAGTGCGACAGGCCGGTCTCGGCCGGTGGGCTGGTCCGAGTCAACGCCAGAACCCGCCCCCGAATGGCCGCGGGCATCTGCTCCCGCGGTGCGCCCCGCCGCCGGTCCAGCAACCCGGAAACCCCGCCGGCGGCGAAGCGGGAGAGCCACAGATCCACCGTCGGACGCGACACTCCCGCCAATGCTGCGATCTCCACCTTCGGTCGACCGTCAGCCCGCCACAACACAATCCGCGCCCGCGTCGCCACCGAGGCCAAAACATCAGCACTGTTCACCAGCGCCGCCAACTCAGCCCGCTGATCCGACGTCAACTCCACCCACCCAGTCAATCCGAAGGTCGATCAAGCGAGCGTAAAGACAACGCAACCACGAGACACTAGGGCGACGGAGATCTGGTAGTAGTCGCCGGAGTTACGCCCGGCCAAGGGGGACGGGAAGGCCGTCCACAGGGCGAAGCAGATCAGGTGCTGGACATTCGAAGACCGGGAGGTATGCGCAATGCAGAACGCCGAAACGGTGCTGGATGTCCTGCGTGAACGCGGCAGGCGCGGCCTGTCGCTGGACAGGCTGTATCGGCAGTTGTTCAACCCGCAGTTGTATCTGCTGGCCTATGGGCGTTTGTACTCCAACAAGGGGGCGATGACGCCCGGGGCCACCGGAGAGACCGTGGACGGGATGTCGCTGCGCAAGATCGAGGCGATCATCACTGCGCTGCGCGATGAGCGCTACCGGTGGAGCCCGGTCAAGCGGATCCACATCCCGAAGAAGAACGGTAAGACCAGGCCGCTGGGCCTGCCGCCGTGGTCGGACAAGCTGGTCGGCGAGGTGGTCCGCCTACTGTTGGAGGCGTACTACGAGCCGACCTTCTCCGACCTCTCCCACGGTTTCCGTCCCGGCCGGGGATGCCACACCGCACTACGGCACGTGGCCGACACCTGGACCGGAACGACCTGGTTCATCGAAGGAGACGTCGCCGACTGCTTCGGGAGCTTCGATCACCAGATCATGCTCTCGACGCTGGCGCAGCGCATCCATGATGGCCGGTTCCTGCGGCTGATGCGGAACATGCTCGAAGCCGGATACCTGGAGGATCGGGTATGGAACGCGACGCTCAGCGGGGTCCCGCAGGGCGGCGTCGTGTCACCTGCGCTCTCCAACATTTATCTGCATCGGTTGGACACCTTCGTCGAGACCGTCCTGATTCCGGAATACACCCGAGGGCGAGTCCGCAAGCAGGACACCGCTTATTCCAGGGTGCGCGCCGCGAGAGACCGGGCCTATCGGCGTGGCGACCGCGCACAAGCACGGACGTTGCGCCAACAGTTGCGGAACATGCCCAGCGGGGATCCCCGAGATCCCGGCTACCGGCGGTTGCGCTATGTCCGGTACTGCGACGACACCCTGCTCGGGTTCACCGGACCCAAGGCCGAAGCCGAGGCGATCAAACAGCGCCTGACGGCGTTCCTGCGCGACGAACTCGCCCTGGAACTGTCGCAGGACAAGACACTGATCACGCACGCCCGCACCCAGGCGGCGCGTTTCCTCGGCTACGAGATCACCGTGCTGCACAACGACCGCAAGGTCACCGGAGGCAAGCGCAGCATCAACGGCGCGGTCAGCCTCCGGGTACCCGCATCGGTGATCAAGGCCAAGAAAGCCCCCTACCTGTCGCGCGGCCAACCCGAGCGCAGGCCCCACCTGCTCAACGAAGACGACCACACCATCGTCAACACCTACGGGGCCGAGTGGCGGGGCATCGTCCAGTACTACCTGCCAGCCGGAAACGTCCACCGTCTCTCCCGGCTGCTCTGGGTCATGGAGACCTCGCTGCTCAAGACCCTGGCCAACAAGCACCGCTCGTCGGTATCGAAGATGGCCCGCACCTATGCGAGCACCGTCGACACCCCGTACGGGCCACGCAAGTGTTTCGAGGCCAGGGTCGGCCGCAGCGGCAGGAAGCCACTGGTCGCACGGTTCGGCGGTATTCCGCTACGGCGGCAGCGGGCCGCGGTCATCGCCGACCGCGTCCCGGTCCCGGGCATCATCCGTCACAAGGAACTGGT
>JBIOVW010000042.1:0-6209 GCA_044867945.1 Nakamurella sp.
TCGGGCCTTCGGCTGTTCCCGGCCGGTTCGAGGTCAGTGCGCCGTGGCGTCCTCGACCGCGCCGATGACCTCCCGCAGCCGGTCCAGCGGCACCGCGCCGACCCGGAGCACCCGGGGGAGGTCACCGGTGATGTCGACCACCGTGGAGGCCACCCCGATCGGCGACGGGCCACCGTCCAGGTACACCGCAACATGCTCGCCGAGCTGGCCACGGGCGTCTGTGGCGGTGGTCGCCGGGGGGGCGCCGCTGCGGTTGGCGCTGGACACCGCCATCGGGCCGACCAGCCGGAGCAGGTCGATCGCCACCGGATGCAGCGGCATCCGCACCATGACCGTGCCCTTGGCCTCCCCCAGGTCCCACCGCAACGACGGCGCATGCTCGATGACCAGCGACAACCCGCCCGGCCAGAACGCCTCGACCAGGGTCCTGGCGACCGGCGGCACGGCCGTCACCAGGCCCTCGATGGTCGTCCAGGAGCCGACCAGGACGGGCACCGGCATGTCCGGACCCCGACCCTTGGCGGCGAGCAGTGCCCGCACGGCGGCCGCGTTGAACGCGTCGGCGCCGATTCCGTACACGGTGTCGGTGGGCAGCACGACCAGCTGACCCGACGCCGCGGCATCGGCCGCCGCCTCAAGGCCCGCACGTCGGGCGATCGGATCCGCGCAGTCGAAGGTGCTCATGCCTGCCTCCGGTGATTCGCTTGACACAGGGCTTCTCATGCCGCGACCTTCGCGGGACACCTCGCGAGTTCGGTCGTCCCGCGGGGTCCCGGCACTGTGACATTGATTCGCTCGGCAAGCCTCGCTCAATCCCCCGCACTAACGGTCGCCGGGGTCAGCCGCACCCGGGTCGCGGTGACGAAACGCGGCCGGCCGGTCAGGTCGTCGTGGTCTTCGACGTCGGTCAGCACCCGGCGGGACCGCAGCAGCGTCGGCACCGACTCGCCGTGAGTCTCGTCGTGCTCGATCGCCAGCCGCCCGCCGACCTTGAGCAGGCCCGCCGCCACCGACACCAGCGGCCGGATCACCGACAGCCCGTCCGGTCCGGCGAAGACGGCGTCGGTCGGGTCGTGGTCGGCGACCTCGGGCTGCACCGGCGTCCCCTCCGGCACGTACGGCGGATTGGCGGTGACCAGATCGACCGCCCCGTCGATGTCGACCAGCAGCCGCTCGTCAAGAACGTCCCCACCTCGCAGTTCCACCCGGGTGCGGCCCGCCCCCGCCTGCGCGAGTGCATTGCGACGGGCCCAGGCCAGCGCGGACGACGATCGTTCCACGCCGATCACCCGGGCGTCGGGCCGTTCCGCGGCGATGGCCAGCGCGATCGCCCCGCTGCCCGTGCACAGGTCGACGACTACCGGTTTCGCGACCGCGTCGATCGCGTGCACGGCCCAGGAGAGCAACGCCTCTGTCTCCGGCCGGGGGACGAACACGCCCGGACCGACCACGACGGTCGCCCGGCCGAACTGCACCGAGCCGATCAGGTACTGCAGCGGGATTCGCTGCGCCCGCTTGTCCACCAACGCGTGGTAGTCGGCCAGGAAGGGCTCATCCACCAGCGGCGTCAGGCCCAGCCGGGTGCGCGGAACGCCGAGCAGATGCCCGGCCAACTCCTGGGCGTCGACGTCCGGGTTGGCCACCCCGGCGGCGTCCAGCGTCCGGGCGGCGTCCAGGATGGCGGCGCGCAGCGAATGCCGGGTCACGACGGGGTGGCGCCGGCGCCGGCGAGCCGTTCCGCCCGGTCGGCCGCCGAGAGCGCGTCCAGTACGGCATCCAGGTCACCGTCGAGCACGGCGTCCAGGTTGTAGGCCTTGTACCCCACCCGGTGGTCGGCGATCCGATTTTCCGGGAAGTTGTAGGTGCGCACCCGCTCCGAGCGGTCGACGGTGCGTACCTGCGATCGGCGGGCGTCCGCGGCGGCGGCCTCCGCGCTGGCCCGGGCGGCCGCGAGCAACCGGGCACGCAGGATGCGCATCGCCTGTTCCTTGTTCTGCAGCTGCGACTTCTCGTTCTGGCAGGACACCACGATGCCGGTGGGCAGGTGAGTGATCCGCACCGCCGAGTCGGTCGTGTTCACCGACTGGCCGCCGGGGCCGGAGGAGCGGAACACGTCGATCCGCAGTTCGCTGTCGACGATCTCGACGTCGCTGACGTCCTCGACCTCCGGGGCGACGAACACCCCGGCGGCGGAGGTGTGCACCCGGCCCTGCGACTCGGTGACAGGCACCCGCTGCACCCGGTGCACGCCGCCCTCGTACTTCAGCCGGGCCCACACCCCATCCGCCGTCACGCGGGGCGCCTTGACCGCGACCGTCACGTCCTTGTAGCCGCCGAGGTCCGATTCGGTGGCGGAGAGCACCTCGGTCTTCCACCCGCGCCGCTCGGCGTAGCGCAGGTACATGCGCAGCAGGTCGCCGGCGAACAGGGCCGATTCCTCGCCGCCCTCCCCAGCCTTGACCTCGACCAGCACGTCCTTGCCGTCGTCGGGATCGCGGGGGACCAGCAGCTCGGCCAGCCGTTGTTCCAGTTCGTCGACCCGTCCGCTCAGGGACTGGGCCTCCTCGGCGAAGGCTGGGTCCTCCTCCGACAGCTCCCGGGCGGCCTGCAGGTCGCCCCGGGTGGTGACCAGATCACGGGCGGTGCTGACGATCGGGGTCAGCTCGGCGTAGCGGCGGCCCAGTCTCCGGCTCGCCGTTTGGTCGGCGTGCACGGCCGGGTCGGAGAGCTTGACCTGCAGGTCCTCGTACTCAGCGACGAGTCCGTCCACCGCCGGTGCCTTCTGCGTGCTCATCCGTCACCTTCGTTCGCTCCGCCGAGACTGCTTCGCTGATCAATTCCCCGCTTCCACGTCCGATTCGTCCGGTTGGCCGCGGCTTTGATCAGCGAACCGGCCTGGCCCGGCCCGGAACGCGAAACGGCGCCCGCCGACTCTCGGGGAGAGCCAGGCGGGCGCCGTCAGCCTGCTAACGACTGCGCTTGCCGTACCGCGCCTCGAAACGGGCGACGCGGCCGCCGGTGTCCAGGATCTTCTGCTTGCCGGTGTAGAACGGGTGGCAGTCGGAGCAGACCTCGACATGGATCGATCCGCTGGTCTCGGTGCTGCGGGTGGTGAACGTGTTACCGCACCCGCAGTGGACCTCGGTCGTCACGTAGGCAGGGTGGATACCGGTCTTCATCGTGTGTTCCTCTTTCCGGGAGAGCCTGTCGGACGGGCCGCCGGGTCGTCTGCGCCGATGCGCGCGCGGACGTGAACCGGAGCCGGGCTCGACCGACCAGTGTGCCAGATCGGCCGGTCGAAATGCCAAACGCGGCCGGTGACCCGGCTATTCCGGGACCGGGGCGGGGGTCAGCCGAATGCCGAGGGCACCGGCCGGATCGAACCCCCACCGCGGGCCGACTGTGATGAACCAGCCCCGCAGCCGGTACTTGCGCACGAGCGCGCGCAGGACGCGGGGCACCGAGGACTCCGGCAGCACCCGGCCGACGGCCGGCACGCCACGCCCCAGCGGGACGCCGCGCAGGGTGCACGGCGCCACCTGGCACGCCCCGTTCCGCCGCAGCCGCTTCACCTTGCCGGCGGCCGGATTGACCCAGACCCACAGCTGATCCCCGGCCGTGCCGGGCCAGCCGTCGTCCGTGGGCATCACCCAGACCGCGGTCGGCACGGGCGAACCGTCCCGGCGGAACGTGGTGAGAAGCATGTACTCCGTTCGACCCAGCAGCTGGGCGGGGTCGACGGGATCGGCTGCCACCACTCGATCAGTCGCCGCCAGGGGTGGTCTTGGCCACCTGCATCAGGAACTCGATGTTGCTGCGGGTCTTGCGCAACCGGTCGAGCACCAGTTCCAGCGCCTGCTGGGTGTCCAGCGCGGCCAGCACGCGGCGCAGCTTGACGACGATCGCCAGCTCGTCCGGGGACAGCAGCAGGTCTTCCTTACGGGTCGACGACTGATCGACGTCGATCGCCGGGAAGATCCGCTTGTCGGCGAGCCGCCGGTCCAGCTTCAGTTCGGCGTTGCCGGTGCCCTTGAACTCCTCGAAGATCACCGTGTCGCCGGCCGACCCGGTTTCCACCAGGGCGGAGGCGAAGATCGTCAGCGAGCCCCCGTTCTCGATGTTGCGGGCGGCCCCGAGGAACCGCTTCGGCGGGAACAGCGCGGTCGAATCGACACCACCGGAAAGGATCCGGCCGGACGCCGGTGCGGCCAGGTTGTAGGCGCGCCCCAGCCGGGTGATCGAATCGAGCAGCACGACCACGTCCCTGCCCATCTCGACCAGGCGCTTGGCCCGTTCGATGGACAGCTCGGCGACCAGGGTGTGGTCGGCCGGCGGACGATCGAAGGTCGAGGCGATGACCTCACCCTTCACCGACCGCTGCATATCCGTGACCTCTTCCGGCCGCTCGTCGACGAGGACGACCATCAGGTGGCATTCCGGATTGTTCTTGGTGATCGCGTTGGCGATGGCCTGCATCACCATCGTCTTGCCGGCCTTGGGCGGGGACACGATCAGGGCGCGCTGCCCCTTGCCGACCGGCATGACCAGGTCGATGACCCGGGTGGTCAGCAGGTGCGCCTCGGTCTCCAGGCGCAGCCGCTCGTTCGGGTAGAGCGGGGTCAGCTTGGTGAACTCGGGTCGGTTGCGGGCCTGCTCCGGTTCGAGACCGTTGACCGAGTCGAGCCGGACGAGCGCGTTGAACTTCTGCCGCTGCTGCTCCCCCTCGCGCTGGGCGCGGACCGCGCCGGTGACCGCGTCACCCCGGCGCAGCCCGTTCTTGCGCACCTGGGACAGCGAGACGTAGACATCGTTCGGGCCGGTCAGGTACCCCGAGGTGCGGATGAACGCGTACGAGTCGAGCACGTCGAGGATGCCGGCGACCGGAACGAGGACGTCGTCCTCGCGGATCTCCGGTTCGCTCGGGCCCTCCGAGTAGCGTTCCCGGTTGCCGCGACGATTCCGGTCGCGGTACCGACGGCCTCGACGGCCGCGGCCGTCCTCCTCCTCCTCGTCTCGCCGAGCGTCCTGACGGTTGTCGGGCCGGGTCTGCACGCCGCCGTGCCGGTTCTGATCCCGGCCGCCCTGGCCGTCCCGGCCGCCGTCCCGACCGACGCTCTGCTCGCGGGTCTGATCGCGACCGCCCTGGTCCCGCTGCTGGTCACGGGCCGGCTGGCTGCGCTCCGCGGTCGCGGTGGACGAGCCGGTGACGGCACCGTTGGGCGAGCCCTCGGCGCCCTCGCCGCGACCGTCCCGGCGTCCCCGCCGGTTGCGCCGGTTGCGCTGCCCGTCCTCGGCCGACCCCGAACCGTCCGGGCCGCCGGTCTGGCCGTCGCCCTCGGTGTCGGGGGTCTCCTGCGGCCCTTGCTCGGTCGCAGCCGGTCGCTGATCGGCCCGCGGGGCCGTGGACGGGGCGGAGAGTTCGCCGAGGGGCAGCTCCGGCTCGCCGGTGTGGTGGCCGTTGGTGGCCGTGGGCGCCGTCGGGGCCGTGCCGGACGTGGTGGCCGCGGTGGACGTGGCACCGTTCACATTTCCGGCACTCGCGCCCCCCTGGCCCTGCTTGGCCGTGATCGCGGCGATCAGATCGCCCTTGCGCATGCCCGACGTGCCGCGAATGCCCAGTTGGGACGCCATCGCCTTGAGATCGGTCAGCACCATGCCCGACAGTCCCTCACCCTTGGTGCGGGACCGCCCACGACCCGTGCGCGGCGCATCCGCGGCGGTGGGGGCTTCGAGCGACTCCGTGGTTTCCGTCACGAAGATCCTTCCTGTCCGGCCGAATCTGCTCGACCGGGATTTGAGCGCCGCCGTCCGGCGGCTGCCACGACGCGCCCCCGTTCAGGGGTGCGCCACATTCGCTGATCACCCTGGCCGACGCCGCAGCGCGTACGAACCGGACCTGTGGTGTTCCGCGGGCGTCGGTGGTGTTGAGCCGGCGAATCGCGCACGATGGGAGCGGTGGGATGAGACCCCACCGTCGATGTCCGGCTCGCAGTCTGTTTCGTTCGGTTGAACGTGCTCGCAGCGGCGGGTACAGCCGGTGATCGCCTTCAACAGTAACCGCATCGCCGTGGCATCGGCAACCAACCGTGAGCGTGTCGCGTACCGGTCAGTCGGCCAACTGTGCCCCCGCAGTGCACACCGGCACGAAGTCCACCTCGAAACCCGGTCGGCGCCACCGATTCACATCGAACTCACCGACGACCAGGGCG
>JBIOVW010000043.1:0-2248 GCA_044867945.1 Nakamurella sp.
GGTCGCCGCCGGGGTCGGGCCGCCGCTGTTCCACCAGCACCTGCTGGAGTCCGGCCACCCGCCAAACTCCCCGGAGCTGGACCACATCGAGGCCGCCTACACCAGCGCGAGCGCGGTCTCGCTGGGGGTTTCGCTGGTCACCGCGCTGGTCGGCGCGTCCCTGGTGACCTGGTACCTCACCCGGCGGTTGCAGGCCCCGCTGGAGGCCCTCACCGACGCGGCCGAGCGGATGTCCCAGGGGCGCTACGACACCCGGGTTCCCGAGACCGCCGCAGCGGGCCCCGAGCTGGCCACGCTTGCCGCCGCCTTCAACGAGATGGCCGCCCAGCTGCAGACGACCGAGGACACCCGCCGCCGGCTGCTGACCGACCTCGCGCACGAGATGCGCACCCCGATCGCCACGATGACGGCATACCTGGAAGGCCTGCAGGACGGGGTGGCCGGCTGGAACGCCGACACGGCCCGGGTGATGCGCGAGCAAGCCGATCGGCTGGCCCGCCTGGCCGTGGACGTCGAGCAGGTGTCGCGGGCCGAGGAGCACCGCATCACCCTGCAGCAGGCGCGGGTCCGGGTCGGCGACCTGCTGTGGTCGGCAGCGGCCGCGGCCCGCGCGGCCTACGCGGACAAGGGAATCGGCCTGGTGACCGAGCCGGCGGATGCCGCTGGGCTGTGGGTCATGGCCGACGCCCAGCGCCTCGGCCAGGCGTTGGGGAACCTGCTGTCGAACGCCTTGCGGCACAGCCGTGCCGGCGGCACTGTCACCCTGGGTGCCGCGCCGGCCGGACGAGACCAGGTGACTTTGACGGTGACCGATACCGGGGACGGGATCCCTCCCGAGCAGCTGCCGCATGTGTTCGAGCGGTTCTACCGGGGCGACCCGGCCCGTGACCGCGCGCAGGGCGGCACGGGGATCGGCCTGACCATCGCCCGAGCCCTCGTGGAGGCCCACCAGGGAACGCTCACGGCATCCAGCGCCGGCGTCTGCCGGGGGGCCACCTTCACCGTGACCCTGCCCACCGCACGGTGACGCCCCCCGTTGCTTGATCGTTCCTTAACCCGGGCACCGTCAAAGCGACATCGGACGCCGGCATGCTGGCGCAGATTGGGGGACAGGAGACCACCATGAGCAAGCCCGTCCAGCACGCCAAGCGCCCGAGCCAGACCTCGGGCACGCGGACCCGCGCCGTCGCATTCGCCGCGGTCGCGGTCGTCGTCCTCGTCGTGGGTGGGTTCCTCGCCTTCGGCAAGTTCGCGAACCGGCCCGCCGCCTCGGAGCCGGGTGGGGCGATCAGCATCCAGAGCTCGATGGCCGGCTTCACGCCCACGGAGATCCACGTCAAGGCCGGGTCGAGGGCCACGTTCACCTGGTGGACCGACGACTCGGCACTGCACCTGCAGAACGGCGTGCACACGATGATCAGCCCCGCGCTCGGCCTCGACGAGTCCCTGCCGGCAGCCAGCCAGCGCACCGTCACCTGGTCGGTGCCGGACAAGCCGGGCAGGTACGACGTGTACTGCGACACCTGCTGCGGCGGCAAGGCCAGCCCGAGCATGCACGGCACGATCGTCGTCGACCCAGCGGCATGACCACGACCCAGAGCCAGCTACCCAGCCACCGGATCGTCGCCGGCTGGCCGCTGACCACCCTGGTGCTGGCCGCGAGCCTGCTCACCGTGGCCGGCGGGTCCGCGGCATACGTGCTCGTGTCCCCGTTTGACAGCGCCGCCTTCGGCGGGCTGACCGTCCCGGCGGTGCTGGCGGCCGGCTTCGCCGACGGGTTCAACCCGTGCGCCTTCGCGCTGCTCGTGCTGTTCGCGACCTACACGCTGACCCTGGTCAACGCGGTGACCGCCGACGGCTCGCCCACCCTCGCTGCGCGCCGCCGGCTGCTGGCCGCCGGCTCGCTCTACGTCGGCGCCGTCTGGGTCACCTACTTCGTCATCGGGCTGGGCCTGCTCACCGTCCTCGGCTGGCTGGGCCGCGACCACCTGGTCGCGCGCGGGGCCTCGATCCTGGCCATGGTGATGGCGCTGTGGATGCTCAAGGACGTGTTCTTCCCGCGGCTGGGCCCCGGCCTGGCCGCACCCGGCGGCACCCACGCGAGGATGCATCGCGCGATGGAGCGTGGCGGCCTGGCCGGGATGCTCGTCGCGGGAGTCCTGGTCGGCATCTGCACCGTCCCCTGCTCGGGAGCGATGTACCTACAGATCACCGCCGTCCTGCACGCCTCCGGCGGCGGACCCACCGG
>JBIOVW010000044.1:0-4107 GCA_044867945.1 Nakamurella sp.
TGTCGCCGCCGCGGCGGCTGCCGTCCTCGTGCGCTCTGATGTCGGCCACTGCCTTGCCCAGCACCGGGCCGATGGAGTCGGCGATATCGGTCGGGATCAGCCCGGGCCGGCGGGGAGCGGGACGTGGTGGCGCCAGCGCGTGGTGGTCCAGGACGTCCTCGCCATCGATGACGTCCACCGGCAGCACCTCGAGCGGGCGGTCGGCCGGCGCGGCAGCCTCGGCCTTCTTCTTACGCCTTTCCGGCCGCGCCTTACCGTCGGACCTGGCGTCACGCTTCGGACGTTCGTGCAGGGCGGCGTCGGTGAACATGTCCTGTTGCACGATCGGTGCCGGCCGCGGCTCTGCGCGGTGGCGTGTTCGTGGAGGCACCCCGGGAGTATCCCCCACCGGAATCGTCCGGCAGGCCGGACCCGCCGACTACTGCGCGTGCAGGCTGGCGTTGAGTCCACCCCAGGTTCCCGCCCGCGGTACCGCCTCGACGCCGCCGGTGAGCGAGTTGCGCCGGAACAGCAGTCCCGCCGCGCCGGACAGTTCCCGGGCCTTGACCGTCCGTTGCTCGCCGTCGGCGATCAGGGTCAGTTTGGTGCCGGCGGTGAGGTAGAGACCGGCCTCGACCACGCAGTCGTCACCGAGGGAGATGCCCACGCCGGAGTTGGCGCCGAGCAGGCAGTGGGCGCCGATGGTGACCTGTTCCTTGCCGCCGCCGGACAGGGTGCCCATGATCGATGCGCCGCCGCCGACATCGCTGCCGTCGCCGACGAGCACGCCCTGCGAGATGCGGCCCTCGACCATGGACGTGCCCACGGTGCCGGCATTGAAGTTGCAGAAACCCTCGTGCATGACGGTGGTGCCGGCGGCCAGGTACGCGCCCAGCCGGACCCGGTCGGCGTGCGCGATCCGTACCCCGGCGGGCACCACGTAGTCGGTCATCCGGGGGAACTTGTCCACCCCGAACACCGACAGCCGGAGGCCGGCCTCCAGCGCCCTGAGCCGGACCCGCTCGACGTCCTCCGGCGGCACCGGCCCGAGCGAGGTCCACGCGTTGTTGGGCAGCACCGCGAAGATGCCGTCCAGATTGATGGTGCGGGGCCGGACGAGCCGGGTCGACAACAGGTGCAACCGCAGGTAGGCGTCCGCGGTGTCGGCCGGGGCCTCGGCCAGCGAGGCGATCCTGGCCTGCACGATCTGCAGCCTGACGTCCCGGATGTCGTCGATGCGCTCGGCCAACCGCAGTTCGGGCTGCTGGACCAGCGGCGTGCCGGGGTCGGTGACGAGCAGGCCGGGCGCCGGGTACCAGACGTCCAGCACGGTGCCGTCGGCGGTCATCGTGGCCAGGCCGGTGCCGAAGGCGCCGCCCTCGACGGTTGTCGATTGGGGGGTCGAATCAGGCGTCGAATCGGAGATCGCGGGTGCGGCGGTCATGGGGCCGAGCCTATCGGCAGACCCCGAGCGGCTACCGAGAGAGCCGTTCGGCCAGCGGCGGGTCCGGGGCGGGCACAAACGTCAAGTGATGTCAAATCGGGTCCGCCGGACCTGTGGACAACCGGTCCCGAGGACGACGGTTCGAGCCGGACGACGGCGTGTTGTCCACATCCAGTAGGAACCCATTGCCACGGACCCGAAATCGGATCAACGTTCCAGCCATGGCGCATCGAACGGACACCCAGCACGTCGTCAGCCGCACCGACCTGCTGGGCCGCGGGCAATCCGACATTCAGATCCGCCTGGCCCGGGCGCGGGGTGAGCTCGTCTCGGTGCTGCCGGGGCTGTATCTGCGCGCCGACCCCGATGCAGCGCCGGATCCGGCCGCCCGGCATCGCGCGACGTTGACGGTGGTGATCCCGTACCTGTCCGGACGACCGGTCGTCAGCCATGTCTCGGCCGCCATCGTGCACGGGCTGCCGTTCTGCCACAGCGAGGTTCCGCCGCTGCACGTGACCAGGCCGGATGCCGCCAAGGCCCGTCGGGGCGCCGCCGTGCGGCTGCACCGGGCGACGCTGGAGCCGGCCGAGGTGGTCGAACTCGGTGGCCTCCCGGTCACCTCGGCCGAGCGGACAGTGGTCGACTGTGCGCTGAGCATGCCGTTCGACCACGCGATCGTGCTCACCGACGCCGCGTTGCGCCGCGGCCTGGTCACCCGGGAGTCGTTGCAGGACCAGTTGGCCCGGCTGCACCGGGTGCCGGGATCCCGCCGGGCGGCGACCGCGATCGCCTTCGCCGACCCGCGCAGCCGCGGTCCCGGCGAGTCGTTCAGCCGGGTGCTGTTGCACCGGTGGGGATTCCCGGTCCCGGAGTTGGACGTGCCGGTGACCGACGGGCAGGGCCGGTCCCTCGGTCGGGTCGGTTTCGGGTTCCCCGGCGCCGGGGTGCTGGGAGAGTTCGTCGACCCGCCCCAGGACGAACCGGATGAGCGGGAAGCGGCTCTGCGCAGGGCCGGGTGGCAGATCGTCCGCTGGTCGTGGCCGGACCTTCGGTCGCCCGAACCTTGGGCCGGGCGCCTGCGGTCCGCGCTGGGCGGATGAAGCACTCCGGCTCAGGGGGCCACGGTGATCCGTACCTGGCCCGCGACCAGCGCCTGACCCGTCGACTCCCATTCGTGATCGGTCCAGACCTGCTGGTCGACGGTCACGTCGGTGATGTTCATGCCGATGGCGTGGGCGACCGACCAGGCGGCCAGGCTGCGCCCGGCCTCGCCCGGCGCCAGTTCGGTGACGGTCACGTCCACGGTGGCCGTGCGACCTTCGTCGGTGACGTCCAGCACGGTGATGCCGCCGAGTTCGGCCTCCGCGGCGGCCAACGCCGCGGTCAGTTGTGGCGTCGCGTTCTCGGTGCCGGCCAGGGTCGGGCGGTCGGGAGCCAACGCGGTCGGCCGTTGGCCGCCGGCCTGGCAGCTCAACGCCAGCGGCTGGGCGCCGGACAGGCTGCGGACCAGCGTCGTGGCCTGCGGCTCCCACTTGGCGTAGGCGTCCGGGTACGCCGACTGTTGCACCGCCTGCGCGGCCTCGGTGAGCGGCAGCTCCGCCCACTGGTCGACCAGCAGCAGGGCGTCGTAGAACTTCCCGGCCGCATAGACGGGGTCGAGGATCTGCTCCGGGGTTCCCCACCCCTGGCTGGGCCGTTGCTGGAAAAGGCCGACGGAGTCCCGGTCCCCGTCCTCCCGGTTGCGCAGGCTGGACTCCTGATAGGCCGTGGCCACGGCGATGATCCGGCCCCGTTCGGGAATGCCCCGGGACAGTCCGACCGCGTTGATCGTCGAGGTGTGATGCAACTGGACGGCGGTGAGTTCGACCGACGGCCAGGCCTGGCCCTCCACGGTCAGGCCGGGGACGGTGCACTCGGCACCGTCGACGACGCTGTTGCGCCAGATCAGCAGGCCTCCGGTCACGGCGGCGCCGATCAGCACGATCACCACGCCCACGATGAGGCCGATCTTCACGGGCTTTCGCATCGAGCTCGACGGTACTGTGCGGGACGTGTCCGTCACCGCCGCACCATCCGCCCAGACCCCGGTCCTGGACCTGTCCGGCGACCCGGCCGAGCTGACCGGCATCCTGGTCGACATCCCGTCGGTGTCCGGCACCGAGGAGCCGATCGCCGACGCGGTGGAGACCGCCCTGCGCGGGCTGGGCCGCCTGCAGGTGCTGCGGGTGGGCAACAGCGTGCTGGCCCGCACCGACCTGGGCCGGTCGACGCGGATCCTGCTGGCCGGTCACCTGGACACGGTGCCGATCGCCGACAACGTGCCCGCTCGGCGGGACGGCGACACCCTGCACGGTTGCGGGACCACCGACATGAAGTCGGGCGACGCGATGCTCCTGCATCTGGCGGCGACGCTGCCCGAGCCGGCCCGCGATCTGACCTTGGTGTTCTACGAGTGCGAGGAGGTCGACTACGACCGCAACGGGCTGACCCGGATCCAGGCCGAGCATCCGGAGTGGCTGGCCGCCGACCTGGCAATCCTGGGTGAACCGACCAACGGCAACGTGGAGGCCGGCTGCCAGGGCACCCTGTCGGCCACCGTGACCGCCCGTGGCCGTCGGGCCCATTCGGCGCGGTCCTGGCTGGGAGTGAACGCGATCCACCGCGCCCGGGCGATCCTGGACCGG
>JBIOVW010000045.1:0-3836 GCA_044867945.1 Nakamurella sp.
ACGACGGCGTGATGCACGTGCGCGCCGGGAAGAACAACAAACAGCGGCAGGTGCCGCTGCACCCGAGCACCATCAGCGCGCTTCGCGCTTACGCCGGCCTGCGTGACGCACACTTCCCGACACCGTCCACACCGGCGTTCTTCTTGTCCGCGCGGGGACGGCGGATGGGACGTGAGGAGCTCAACGCGACGTTCATTAGGCTGGTCGGCCAGATCGGGCTGGAAGGCTGTGGTGCCCGCGCCCGGCCCCGTCCGCACGATCTCAGACATACCTTTGCGGTGCGCACGCTGCTGGACTGGTACCGGACCGGTGAGGACGTCGACCGGCGGATGCCGCTGCTGTCTACGTATCTCGGGCACGTCGACCCGGCCAGCACCTACTGGTACCTCGAAGCGGTCCCCGAGCTGCTGCAGCTGGTCGGCGAGCGCATGGCGCGGCTGCCCGGTGCGCACTCATGAGTGCCCTCGCACCGGCACTGCAGGCGTTCTTTACCGACCGGCTGATCACCCAGCGTGACTCGAGCCCGCGCACGATCGCCGCCTACCGCGACACGTTCACGCTGCTACTGCGCTTCGCACACGACCAGACCGGCAAGCAGCCGTTCGAGCTGGACATCGATGACCTCGACGCGCCGTTGATCGGCGCCTTCCTCATCCACCTCGAACGCGACCGCGGCAACAGCGCCCGCACCCGCAACGCCCGCCTCGGCGCGATCCACTCGTTCTACCGTTTCGCCGCGCTCGAACATCCCGAACACGCGCACACGATCGCGCGGGTCATGGCGATCCCGACCAAACGCCACGACCGCAGCACCATCTCTTACCTCGACCCCACCGAGATCACCGCGCTGCTCGCCGCGCCCGACCGCGGCACCTGGCTCGGCCTCCGCGACCGCGCCCTGCTCGCACTGATGATCCAGACCGGGGTACGCGTCTCCGAGCTGGTCGGCCTGCACGTCCACGACGTCCACCTCGGCACCGGCCACCACATCCGGGTCCTGGGCAAAGGGCGCAAGAACCGCGCAACACCGCTGACCGGCGAGATCGCCGCCCTGCTTCGTCAATGGATCACCGAACGGGGCGGGCAACCCGCAGACCCGCTGTTCCCCACCCGCCAGGGTCGACCGCTGAGCCGGCACACGGTCGGACTACTCGTCGCCAAGCACGCCGAGACCGCGGCAGCGGACTGCCCGTCGTTGACGGCCAAGCGCGTCACCCCGCACGTGCTCCGCCACACAGCGGCCATGCTCTGGCGGGCCAGAGGAGTCGACATCGCCACCATCGCGCTGCTGCTCGGTCACGAGAGCACCCAGACCACCCACATCTACGAACACGCCGACCCTGCGCTCAAGGAGGAAGCGATCGCCCGCACCGCGCCGCTCGGCATCAAGCCCGGCAGATATCGACCCTCCGATGCGCTCCTCGCCTTCCTCGAAGACCTCTGATTATGTTGAGCGGGTCACCGCCGAAACCGCGGGACACCAGGAGGACCCCGACACGCCGGCGGGGCCCTCAACATAATCACCGACTGGACATACAACCGTGCGTGCCACTCGTCGCGGCACACGGCTCAAGCAGCCCGCGTGGGCGGTCAGGCATTCGGCAGGGGCTGGTCGGGCTGATGCGCGACGGCGACTGGTTGGCGTCGCGCGCAGTGGGTGTGCACGAGGCGGTAGATCGTCCGCCTGCTGCTGTTCTCGGTGATGGCCCGGTGGGTCAGCGCCGTGCGGATTCCCCGGTACCAGGTCTCCCACTGGGTGCCGGAGTCGGGCGGGTTGTCCAGGTGCAGCAGGGGTTCCCCGCACAGCGGGCACCGTCCGTGTTGGGTGCGCAGGGCACGTTCCCAGGAGGGCGCCAGCTGCGGGGGTTTGCGTTTGCGTCGCCGGTCGGCCCAGTACTGGGCCAGGGCAGGATCATCGGGTGAGTGTCTGCCCGGGACCGGCGCGTGCCGGACGATCGCAGTCCAGGCGTACTGGTGCAGCCAGGCGCCGCTGTCGCGGTCGCCGAAGACCCACCGGTCGCGCCTGGTGGGGTGGAAGGCCCCGAAGTAGCGGGTGGTGACCCAGCGTCGGGGCTTGCAGGGGTGCCTGCGGCGGGCCCACTTGTACAGGTGTCGCCACAGGTGCTCGTCCAGGGCCCGGAAGGCCCTCTTGGACGCCCCCGGCCGGTAGTAGTTCGCCTGGCCGCGGATGATCGGGTTCAGGGTCCTGATCACCTCTGCCGGGTCGGCGCCGCGCAGGCTGCGCAGCTCCTCGGCGTTGCGTTGCCGGATCTTCTTCAGTGCGGTGCGGCTGGGCTTGGTGAGCACCTTAGTGCCGCTGCGGACATAGTAGCGGCGAATGGTGAAGGACAGGAAGTCGAACCCGGCGTCAACGCGCCCGATTCTGGTCTTTTCCTGGTTCAGGGAAAGACCTCGTTCCTTCAGCCAGGGGCCCAATCGGGCGGCGACCGTCTCGGCCTGCTCGCGGGTGTGGCACAGTGCCACGAAATCGTCCGCGTAGGTGATCACGGTCGGGCGTCCGGGTTTCACGCCACCACCACCACGGTGGTCGTATTCGACACCCGCGGCGGCTTCCATTCCCTGCAGCGCAATGTTCATCAGCAACGGTGAAATCACCCCGCCTTGAGGGGTTCCCTCCTCGGTGGGGGCATACCGGCCTCGGTCGACCACGCCAGCTCTCAGCCAGCCCCGAATCTGTTCCCTGGCGGGGAACGTCCCGATCCGGCCTAGCAGAAAGTTGTGGTCAATCCGATCAAATGCGGATTTCAAATCGGCATCGAGAACCCACTCCCGCTTCGCATTCTTCCCGGCGAGAGCCTTGTGGGCCATCACGATCGCGTCATGGCATCCGCGGCCCGGCCGAAACCCGTACTGCTTCGGGTCGAGCCGAGCTTCCCACTCCGGTTCCAGCGCGTTGCGGACCCGTTGCTGCTGGGCCCTGTCGGCGATGACCGGGATACCGAGTGGGCGTTTACCGCCTTTCTTGGGAATCCACACCCGCCGCACCGACAGCGTCCGTTCGGGTCCGCCGTGGCGGTGCAGCAGCACCGCCAGGTCGGCCCGATCGCGGGAGGTCATTGCGACCTGCCCGTCGACGCCTGGGGTGTGGCGGCCCGTGTTGCGTTGGGTCACCCGGCGCACGCTGACCAGCGTGTTAGCCCGGCTACGCAACATCAGCCTTCTGCAGATTACGGGCCTGTTTCCAGTCCGCGGCCTGCGCCGCCTTGAAGATCCGTTGCCGTAGGCGCCGTACCTGTTCCTCCTGGCGACGCCAGGCAATGGCGTCCCAGTCGGGCAGGTCCTCCGGTCCGTTCACCGCGTCGAGCACCCCGAGGTCGGCCATCACGGCCGTCGGGTCCGCCGCCGCGGCGCCTAACTTGCCCATACGGTTCCGGCGCTCTGCTGGCTTGAAGTCGTCAAAGGGCCACCCGGCTCACGTCAGCACCCTTTCGGGCCCGGGCACCAGCCCGGTATGCGGCCAGTTATACGAGTACGACCGTCTCTGGATGGTCCGGTCACCCGTCCTCGCCTTCCTGTCGCCTTTCGGCTGCCGCCATTCGCTTCTTGGCCGTCCTGTCCCGCCCCGGACTTGTGCCTCCCTCACGGTCGGCCTACCGGCGGTTGGTCAGTTCCGCCGGACCTGAACGGGGTTTCCATGTTCCGCACTGGTGAGATACGTCCGGTGTCGGGCGCCTCCTCTACCCCGGGACCGTGGTGCTCCCATGACCGGCCATACAACTCCGGTCACCACTGCCGCTTCCCAGCGATCGGCCCTGTTCCCCGGTGCTACTTTCCATCCACCCAAGGATAGTGTTGACGAGGCTTACAGAGGTTCA
>JBIOVW010000046.1:0-2404 GCA_044867945.1 Nakamurella sp.
CCGGGCCTGGACCGGCGCCGAGATCAACGCGCTGCGGGCCGTCGCCGGGCTGCTCGCCCAGCTGCAGGCGCGGGTCGATGCCGAGGAGCGACTACGCCACCAGGCCTACCACGACGAGCTCACCGACCTGGCCAACCGCCGATCGCTGATCGACCACCTGACCGAACGGCTCCAGCCGGGCCAACCGGGTCCGGTCGGGCTGATCTTCATGGACGTGGACCGGCTGAAGGCGCTGAACAGCTTCTTCGGCCACGCGGCCGGCGACCAGTACCTGCAGACCCTGGCGACCCGGCTGCGCGACCGCATCAATCACAAGCATCTGCTCGCCCGGCTCGGCGGCGACGAGTTCGTCCTGGTCATGGTCGGCGCCACGGACGACGCGGCAGCCCGGGCGAAGGCCGTGAAGCTCCGCCGGCTGGCCAACGAGCCGATCCTGGTGGGCGGGGAGGAGGTCAGCCGGGCGGTGAGCATCGGCGTGGCTCTCGGCCACCCGGGCGAGACGACGACGTCCGAGCTGATGGACCAGGCCGACCAGGCGATGCTGGAGGCCAAGAGCCGGGGCGGCAATGAGATCGGGGTCTTCTCGCGTCAGATGCGCCGGGCGAACGAGATCCGGACTGACATCGAGCTGCACATCGGCACCGCGATCCGGAACGGCTTGCTGCTGCTGCACTACCAGCCCGAGGTCGACCTGCGGGACGGACGGATCCTCGGCGTCGAGGCGCTGGTTCGCTGGCCGCACCCTACCCTGGGTCTGCTTCAACCGACCGCCTTCATCGACGTTGTCGAGGCCACCAATCTGGCCGGTGAGCTGGGTCGCTGGGTGCTCGGGCAGGCGTGCCGGCAACTGCGGGAGTGGCAGCAGCAGTACCCGGAACGGCTACTGGGCATGAGCGTCAACATCTCGCCGGCCCAACTGATCACCCTGGACTTCGTGCAGACGGTGTCCAAGATTCTGTCGGACCATCGGCTCGACGGTCACCGGCTGACGCTGGAGATCACCGAGCAGGCGTTGGTCCGGGACACCGACCAGGCGCTGGCCACCCTGCGGGGCCTGCAGCGGATCGGCGTCAAGGTGGCCATCGACGACTTCGGCACCGGGTACAGCTCGTTCGCCCAGCTCAAGTCGCTGCCGGTGGACATCCTCAAGATCGACCGGGGCTTCATCCGCGACCTCGGCTCGAACTCGGACGACCTGGCGATCGTCCGGTCGATCATCGGGCTCGCCCGATCCCTGGACCTGCAGCTGGTGGCCGAGGGCGTGGAGACGGAGATCGCCGCGGCCACCCTGATCGACCTGGGATGCACCCGGGCGCAGGGCTACCTGTTCGCCGGGCCGCGGGGGGCATCGAACATCGGGCCGATGATCGCCTCCGGCGCCTGTCCGCCCGTCCTGGACCTGGACGACGGGGACGCCGTCGAGGCGCCGGTCATCCCGCTGATCCGACCCGCCGCGGGATACGACGGGCCGGAGCTGCCCAGCCGCGCCGTGCGCCGCTTCCGGCCGCCGGCGCAGTAGGGTTCCCGCCCGCGGAAACCTCGCTCAGCCGCCCTGGTGAGGGTAGCCCACGACGGTCGGCGCGACGAACGTCTCCTTGATCGACCGGGGCGACGTCCAGCGCATCAGGTTGGCGGCCGACCCTGCCTTGTCGTTGGTGCCCGACGCCCGGGCACCCCCGAACGGCTGCTGCCCGACGACCGCTCCGGTCGGCTTGTCGTTGATGTAGAAGTTGCCCGCGGTGTACCGCAACGCCTGGTCGGCGCGCGCCACCGCGGCCCGGTCCCGGGCGATGATCGAGCCGGTCAACGCGTAAGGCGAGGCCTGGTCCACCTCGGTGAGCACCGTGTCGAACTCGTCGTCGGGATAGACGTGCAGCGACAGGATCGGCCCGAAGTACTCGGTGCAGAAGATGTCGTCGCGCGGGTCGGTGCCCAGCAGCAGGGTGGGCCGCACGAAGTAGCCCTGCTCGTCGTCGTAGCGGCCGCCGGCCAGCACGGTGATCGAGTCGGTCGCGTGCGCCCGGTCGATCGCCGCCTTGAGCCGCCCGAACGAGCGGTCGTCGATGACCGCGCTGGTGAAGTTCGTCAGGTCCTCCACCGAGCCCACCGTCAACGCCTCGGTCGCCCCGATCAATTCGTCCTTCAGCGCGGGCCACAGCGATGCGGGCAGGTAGGCGCGGGACGCCGCGGAGCACTTCTGCCCTGAGTACTCGAAGGCACCGCGGACCAGCGCGACCCGCAGCACGTCGAGGTCGGCGGACGGGTGGGCGACGATGAAGTCCTTGCCGCCGGTCTCCCCCACCAGCCTCGGGTAGCTGCGGTAATCGCCGATATTGGTGCCGATCGCCGACCAGAGCTGCTGGAACACCCGAGTCGACCCGGTGAAATGAATGCCGGCCAGGTC
>JBIOVW010000047.1:0-3112 GCA_044867945.1 Nakamurella sp.
TCCACGGGTACAAGAACGCCATCGATGACCAGCTCCAGGACGCCCGCGCGGTCCTGGACGCCTTCCACGTCGTGAAACTCGCCACCGGGGTCGTCGATGACGTGCGCCGCCGGGTGCAACAGGAGACCACCGGCCACCGGGGCCGCAAGGACGACCCGCTGTACCGGATCCGCAACATCCTGCGCGCCGGCGAAGAGAACCTCACCGACCGGCAACACGCCCGGCTCGCGACCGCGTTCACCGCCGACGACCGCCACCTCGAGGTCGAGGTGGCCTGGCACTGCGCCCAGCAGGTCCGCTCGGCCTACCACCAACCCACTCCCACGGCCGGTCGAGCCGTGGCCGAGCAGATCGTCGCCTCGTTCACCACGTGCCCGATCCCCGAGGTCGCCCGCCTCGGGCGGACCCTCAAGCAGTGGCGCCGCGAGTACCTCGGTGAGAATGACAAGTCCATTTGGCCCCGGTGTGCTGTTCTGATTTGGCCCCACCCTCGGGGGGTTCTGTTGTCGTGCTTGAGGGGTGGCGCTCTGGGTCAGTGGGGTGTGTTTGCCTCCTTGCGGGTCCGGGTCGCGGTGAGTCGGTAGGACTGGGTGCCGGTGTTGATGATGTGGGCGTTGAAGGTGAGCCGGTCCACGACAGCGGCGGCCAGGCGGGGGTCGGTGAAGGTGGTGCCCCATTCCCTGAAGGGGGCGTTGGACGCGCAGGCGATGGAGGCTCTTTCCTCGCGGGCGGTGATGATCTGGAAGAGCAGTTCGGCGCCGCGGGGGTCGAGGTGGACGTAGCCGATCTCGTCGAGGCACAGCAGGTCCAGGCGGGCGTAGCGGCCCACGACGCGGGAGAGCTGTTTGTCGTCGGCGGCCTCGGCGAGCTCGTTGACCAAGGCGGCGGTGGTGACGTAGCGGACCTTGCGGCCTTGCTCGGCCGCGGCGGTGCCGAGCGCGATGAGCAGGTGGGTCTTGCCGGTGCCGGAGTCACCCAGGAGTACCAGTGGCTCGCCGGCGTCGATCCACGCGCCGGTTCCCAGGTGGGCCAGGGTGGCTTCGGGCAGGTCAGGTAGGCGGGTGGTGTCGAAGTCAGACAGCCGCTTGTGCCGGGGGAACTTGGCCTCGTTGACGCGGCGCAGCCGGCGCCGTTGCTCTCGGTCGTCGCACTCGGCGGACAAGACCTCGGCCAGATAGGCCAGGTGGGTCAGGCGGGCCTTGGCGGCGGCAGTAGCGATCCTGCCCGCTTCGGCCCGGACGGTGGGTAGGCCCAGGTCCTTGGCGGCGGTGGTGACCGCGGCCTGGGCCGCGTCACCGGTGAGGGCGCTGACCGCCGGCGTGGCCGGGCTCATGCCCCGACTCCTGCGGTGAGCAGCTGGTCGTAGGTGGCCAGGGACGGGGCGCCCCGGTCCACGACCGCGCCGGGCGGGGCACCAGCTGGGACGGGTACCGGTGGTGGGCTGGCGGGGCCGCTGCCCTGGTGCAGGGCGCGGCGGGCGGACAGGGCGATGAGGTCAGCGTCGAAGACTGCGGCGGCGGTCGCCTCGCCGATCCCGGTCAAGACGGCGTGCGGAGGAAGGGTGCGGTGCAGCAGCAGCGCCTCGATCAGCACCCTGGTCCCGGGCCCGTCGCCGAGCCGGGCACGGGCGGCCTTCCAGTACTGCTCGTGCACGGGGGTGAACGTCTTGTTCGCTCGCGCGGTCGCCAGCGCGCTGGATCCGGCCAGAGCACCGGGCTTGCGGGTCAGGACCTCCAGGTAGTGGTCCAGCACCAGGTCTTGGGAGCCCTTGTGCAACGAGCGGACATGCTCGGCCACGACCGTGGCGCCGTCCCTGACGCGCACCGTGGTGGCCCCGAGGGCCACTTGCAGGCGGGCCCCGGCGTAGCGGGCCGGGACCGAGTAGTACGACTGGCGCACGCACACCCTGGCCTTGGCGTCCACCCGCACCGACAGCGCCGCCGAGACGTCGAACGCCTTCAGTGGCAGCGGGCGCAGCAGCGGCGCCTCGGCCCCGAACATCACCCCCACGGTCTCGGGGCGGGCACCGATGCGGCGGGAGTCGTCGCGGGCGTCAGCGGCGGCCATCACCTCGTTCAGCGCCGCCAGGGAGCCCACCTGCGGGACCGGGGTCAGGTGCCGACGGCGGAACCGGCCGATCTCACCCTCGACCCCGCCCTTCTCATGGGCGCCGTCCTTACCGGGCAGGCAGTAAAAGGAGTCGAAGCCGTAGTGGGAACGCAACGCGACGAAGCGAGGGTGCTCGAAGCGTTCCCGGCCCAACGCGCACCGGATCACCGCCGGTTTGAGGTTGTCGTAGCGGATCATCCCCGTCGGCACCCCGCCGAGGGCCTCGAACGCGCGCACGTGCCCGTCCAGGAACGACTCCTGGGACTGGTTGGCGTAGGCGTAGTGGAACGCCCGGCCCGAGTGCGACAAGCGCAGGCAGAACATCCACAGCCGCAGCATCACCCCGCCGATCACGGCCCGGAACTCCCCGAAGTCGACCTGCGCCTCCTGCGCCGGCGGGTGCTCCTGCACGATCATCACCGGCGCGAGCTGCCCGCTGATCTCGGTACGCAGCCGGGCGACCAGACTGCGCACCGTGGACTCAGCCACCACCGCGCCCTCCTCCTCGAGCAACCGCTGCCAGATCCGCCGAACGGTGTGCCGCTGCTTACGCGGCGCGTCCAGATCCGCGACCAGCCACCCACGCACCGTGGCCTCGTAAAGGCCGAGCACCGGGGCCACCCGTTTCGGCGCCTTACGCACCGGCGGCGTCGCATCAGCCAACGCCTGACGCACCGCCCGCCGATGCACCTCATGACGTCGCGCCAGCGCCCGAATGGACAGCCCCTCATCGCGGGCGTCACGTCGGATACGTTCGAACTGCTCCACTCTCGATCTCTCCTTCACCCTCCACCACTTCCAGGACTCGTCTTTGGTCGGACGATCCGGACAGTAGAGGGACCTCGGTCAGGTCGAGAGTGGGGCCACTTCAAACCAGCACTACGCCTCCAACTGGGGCCACTTCAGGCTGTCACACTCAAGCTGGGTTTCCAGCGCGACTCGTGGACCGCGCCGGTGGATGCCCGCCGGGTGCCAGCCGGGCAGGATCTGGGGCGGGTCACCG
>JBIOVW010000048.1:0-8816 GCA_044867945.1 Nakamurella sp.
GGCCGCGGCCGCGACCCTCACCCTGTTGTGGGCCGAACGCACCCGGGCCAGGTACGCCGACGCGGACGGTGGCTCGGTGGTCGACGCCGAACCGGACGAACCGCCAGTCCGGTCCCCCTGAGTGAACGCGCCGCAACCCGGCCGCGTACACCGCACTCCTCGACGAGGGTGATACTTGACGGTGCCCATCGTCGGCCATCTAGACTGCCGGCACCGAGCTGGAGAACCGAAGTGACCTATGTTATCGCCGAGCCCTGTGTCGACGTGCTGGACCGCGCCTGCGTCGAGGAGTGTCCGGTCGACTGCATCTACGAGGGCGCGCGGATGCTCTACATCCACCCGGACGAGTGCGTCGACTGCGGCGCGTGCGAGCCGGTGTGTCCGGTCGAGGCGATCTTCTACGAGGACGACGTGCCCGGTGAGTGGGCGGACTACACCCGGGCCAACGTCGACTTCTTCGACGACCTGGGCTCACCCGGTGGCGCGTCCAAGACCGGCAAGCTGGGCAAGGACGACCCGATGATCGCAGCCCTGCCGCCAATGGGCGAGGACCACTGACCATGCCGGACGACCGGTCGTCGGCGTCGGCTTCGGCGGCCGCCGTGGCCACGTCCGGCGCGCGGGGCACTTCGCCGGGGCTCCGGCTACCGGCGCCGGTGACCCGGTTGCCGGAGTTCCCCTGGGACACCCTGCTGCCGGCCCGGCAACGGGCTTCCCAGCATCCGGGGGGACTGGTGGACCTGTCGATCGGCACCCCGGTCGACCGGGTGCCGCTGCCCGTCCGCCGGGCGCTGGCCGACGGGTCCGAGGCCCCCGGGTACCCCACCGTGCACGGCACCGCGGCGGTGCGGATCGCCTACACCGAGTGGCTGGAGCGGGCGCACGGGGTGACCGGGTTGGACCCGGGGAACGTGATGCCGACGATCGGGTCGAAGGAATTCGTCGCGGCGCTGCCCACCCTGCTCGGTCTGCGGACCGGCGACACGGTGGTCATTCCGGAACTGGCCTATCCGACGTACGAGATCGGCGCGATCATGGCCGGCACCACGGTGCTGCGGTCGGACTCGCTGACCGCGGTCGGGCCGGAACGGGTGGCGTTGCTGTGGCTGAACTCGCCGTCGAACCCGACCGGCAAGGTGCTGCCGGTCGAGCACCTGGCCAAGGTGGTGTCGTGGGCGCGGACCCGCGGCACGATCATCGCCTCCGACGAGTGCTACATCGACCTTGGCTGGGAGTCGACGCCGGTGTCGATCCTGCACCCGGAGGTCTGCGGCGGCGACCACACCGGCCTGCTGGCGGTGCACTCGTTGTCCAAACGGTCCAACATGGCCGGCTACCGGGCCGGGTTCGTCTCGGGTGACCCCGCCATCGTCGGCTCGCTGATCGCGGCCCGCCGGCACCTCGGGGCGATGGTGCCCGCGCCGATCCAGGCGGCCGCGCAGGCCGCCCTGGCCGACGACGCGCACGTGCTGGCCCAGCGCAGCCGGTACGGGCACCGCCGGGAGATCCTCCGGGAGGCCCTGGAGGGCGCGGGCTTCCACGTGATGTCGGAGGCCGGTCTTTACCTGTGGTGCACCCGCGGTGAACCGGCGATGCGGACGGTGAGCTGGTTCGCCGACCGCGGCATCCTGGTCGGCCCTGGCACCGTGTACGGGCACGCGGGGCAGAACCACGTGCGAGTCGCGCTGACCGCGCCGGATGACCGGGTGGCTGCCGCCGCCGAACGCATGGAGCGCCGCGGCCGGCGGTGATCAACTGGGCCTACCCGTTGCGCGCTCGAAGTGGTTCAGCATGACGGTGATGACGGTCGCCATGTCCGGGTAGGGGAACTCGTGGCCGACACCGTCGAGCCAGAGGTGTTCGGCGTTCGGAATGGCCTGCGCGAGTTTCTGAGCATGTGCGATCGGGATGAGTGAATCGTCCGTGCCGTGAATGATCAACGCCGGGGAACGGACCTTCTTCAGCAGGTCGTACCGCGAGCGTGTGGTCGCAACGGCGGCCTGGTGTTGGACGAATGCCTTGAGGTTGACCCCCCGACGCTCCCGCAGGTCGTACAGGACGACCGCGGCCACCTCCGCGACGTTCACGCTCGCGGGTCCGCTGGTCGTGATGATCTTGGCGATGCGTTCCTTGACCAGATTCGCCTCACCGCCCAGGAGCCGGTACCTCAGGAGCGGAAGCCCTCGAAGCGCGAACCGGGCCAGGGCGCTCAGGCGGGGGCCGGGCAGCGTCCCGTCGGTGGGGTCGGCCGCCGTGGACATCAGGGTCAAGGATGCGACACGATCCGGGTGCGCGATCGCCACCTCCTGGGCGACGAAGCCGCCGAGCGAGAGTCCGACCAGGTGTGCCCGGCTCACCGACAGCTCGGCAAGAATCGCCACCGCGTCGTCGGCCATGTCGAGCAGCGAATACGGGTTGTCGCGGTTCCAGTTCTCGATCCAGTCGGAGGCGCCGGTGCCGCGCTGGTCGTAGCGAATCACCCGGTAGCCGCCACTGATCAGCTCGTGGATGAACGCAGTTGGCCAGAACAGCGCATCACCGGCCATCGCCATGTTCAGCAACACCACGCCCCGTTCAGTCCCGGCAGGTGGCACGCTCTCGTACCAGAGCCTCACCGAACCCGAGCGGGCGTAGCCGGTGTCGCCGGTGACCACGCTGCTCAGGTCGCTCCGGCCCACCCGCTCGATGACCGCATCCACGTCGCGTGGCAGCCTTGGCCCGCCCAACAGAACGTATCCCGCCAGGACACCGAGCCCGAGTCCGGCGGACAACCCAACAGCGGCGCGGATCATGCCCCATCCTCGCCGGTCGAACGTCTGCGGTCACCAGATCGGACAGGTCCGCATCACCGAGCCGCCATAGCGTCCCCACAGCGTGTGTCCGGTGACGAGGTCAGGCGTCACCGCGCGGCAACAGGGCACGGAGTTCGGGTTGGATGGACGCCTTGAACTCTGCCGGTCGAATCGCACGCAGAACGGTCGCCGCAAGGATCGGATCATGCCGGATCAGTGTCCTGGCCTTCTCCGGTTGGCTGAACATCTCCAAGCTCATCGACATGAGCTCGGTGTCGCCGGACGCGTAGATCTTGGCCGGGTACTTGGCCGTGGCCTCGCCGCCCGGCTCCTTGCGGTAGATCTCCTGGAACGCCGGCATCGCCGCCGCGAACGCGATTTCCTTGCCGTTGCCGTAGATGTCGATCAAGGGCCGACCGTTCGCGCGTTCCTGCAGGATCTGTACGAGGTCGAGCCACACGACGATCGGCAACGCGAACTCGACGTGGTGGCCGAGTTCGTGGACGATGGTCGGAATCTCATCCAGCACGGAAAGCCGGATCTTGTCGTTCGTCCGTTCCGCGTCGGCCCGGAAGGGATTGATCCTCACCTCGTCCTTCTTGAACCCGGCCACGATCTCGTCGGGGTTGACCTCCACGACCTTGGTCCGATCGGCCGGCGGAAGGCGCCCGGGCTCGACCATTCCGTAGAGCTTGACCAGTGCCCCGGTCACGTTGTGCAGGAACCGTTCGCAGTACTTCTGGAAATGCTGTTGCTGGAACGCCTCCTCCGTGTGGGTGACCGCGGTCCGCCGGCTGTCGGGGACATCGGCGGCGACGTCCCCGCGGTAGATCGTCTTGACCACCGGCATCTGCTCCAGCGCGTCGATGAGAGCCGACCTGGCATTCCCCGACATCGTGGTCATCGGCGCACGGCCGTTCGTGGCCAAGTACCGCTCCGCGGCGACATCGAGCGAATCCAGGTCGAGGGGGTTATGCCCGATGGTTGCCGTGACGGCAAGTCTGATGTCGGCGTCCTGCACCGTGAGCGGCGACGTGTACAGGGCCTGCTCGGCCTGGGTGACATACGGGAGGAACTGGGTCTCCACAAGTGTTTCGATCCCGTCAGGATTGACTTCGGAATCACGATTCTCGATCAGCAGGGTGGTACAGACCGACCCGACGACGGAACCGATGAAGTCCTTGACCTTCTGGGCGACCGGCGCGTCATGGATCCCGTTGACCACCAAGTCGTTGATGGTCAGAATGGCCAGGGGATGGGCGAGGGCAACTCGGGCGACCGCGTTCTTGTACAGGGTCGCGGCTCTGCTGGTGATGTCGTTGGGCGACATCAGATGTTCGGCCATGATTGTCGACTCGAACCGGCCGGCCAGCAGCGCGGCCGTGCTCGGTGGGGATGCACCCTTGCTGATCTTCGCAGTCGGCACACCCCCGCGCATCGTGGTCCGCCGAATGACTCGAGCGCGCGGCGCACCCACAGCAACCGGGTCGGGACGGACCAGGTGCGGCACCGGAACCGGTGCCAGCATGTTCATCGGGGCCGGGACGTTCTCGGACGTGGGTGATTGTCGGGTTGTCGCGACGCTGTCACGTGTCGAGCCCCGGCGGTTCGCAACGTAGTCGGCCGTCACGGCGTCACCCCCCGATGCCTACCGTACCCCCGTGACGGGGGTGGGGGTCAGGGCCGGGGTGAGCCCGGCCACCAGGTCACGCACGTCGTCGGTGAGTTCCTCGCGCCACCAACCGATCTCGGGAAGTTCGCGGCCGAAGATCGAGGAGATGGACAGCAGGTCGTCGACGACGGCCCCCGGGTCGCTGACACCCCGCACCTGTCCTAGGCGATCGGCCAGCGGGTCGTTGAGTGGCAGGTCGGCGCCATGCCGGTCGCGGCCGAGGGCAACGAACGACATCCAGCCGGCGATGCCCAGGGTGATGGCATGCGGCCGCCGACCGACCCGGATCGCGTCGAGCGCCGGCCCGACGAGCCGCTGCGGCAGCTTCTGCGATCCATCCATGGCGATCTGGACGGCGGTGTGCCGAAGCTCGGCGTTGGTGTACCGGTCGAGCACGGCATCGCCGTACGCCACCAGGTCGACGCCATCCGGCGGCGGGATGGTCGGGATCATGTCGTCGCGGATGAGCACGGTGGCGACGTCCGCCAGGGCCGGGTCGCGCACGGCGTCGGCGATGGTGCGGTGCCCGCGCAGCGCGCCCAAATAGGCCAGCGTGGAGTGGGATCCGTTCAGGATCCGCAGCTTCATCAGCTCGAACGGGGCGACGTCGGCGGTCAACTGCGCGCCGGCCAGCTCCCAGGCCGGTCGGCGGGCGGCGAAGCTGTCCTCGATCACCCACTGCCGGAACGGCTCCGCGACGACCAGGCCGGCGTCATGCAGCCCGGTCAGCGCGGCGGCGTCGGCCCGGTCGCGGTCGGTGGTGGCGGGCACGATCCGGTCGACCATCGAGCTTGGGAAGGTGACGTTGGCGGCGATCCAGTCGCCCAGCCGGCCGCCCTCCGCGGTGGGCAGGTGTGCGCAGAAGTCGGCGACCAGGCCGCGGACGACGGCGCCGTTGTGGGACAGGTTGTCGCAGGACAGCACGGTGACCGGGGCGCCGGACCGGCGGGCCCGGCGCTGCAGGCCCCGGACCAGCCGGCCGACCGCGGTGACCGGGTCGGCGGTGCCGGCCAGATCGGACGCGACCGCGGGGTCCGCGATGTTCAGGTGCCCGTCGGGGCCGCGTCGGTATCCCTTCTCGGTGACGGTCAGGGTGACCACGGCGACGCGTGGGTCGGCGAGCCGGGCGAGCAGGTCGTTGAGCTGCGCCGACCCGTCGAGCACCTCACGGACGATGCCGGTGATCCGCAGCCGGTCCGGGTGTCCGGTCTGCTTGGTCAGCACGCCGTACAGCCCGTCCTGCGGGGCGAGCTGGTCGCGGACCGCGGCGGACCGGCCGGTGACCGCGCAGATGCCCCAGGAGTCGTCACCGGTGGCCAGCGCGGCGTCCTCGGTGTACACGGCCTGGTGCGCGCGGTGGAACGCACCGACCCCCAGGTGGACGATGCCGACGGTGCTTCCGGCGGAGGCCAGGCCGGGCAGCGTGAGCCGGTCGGTGCCGGTCAGGGCGCCGGCGGTGGCAAGGGTGAGCCGGTTCACAGCACTGCTCCGATCTGCCAGGGCACGATCTCCTCGCCACCGACGCCGAGGTCCTCGCTCTTGGACCGCGCACCGGAGGCGACGTCGACGAGCCTCCGGTAGATCTCCGCCCCGACATCGGCCATCGGTCGGCCGGTCTCGACGATGCCGGAGCAGTCGATGTCGATGTCGCCGGACAGCCGGGTGGCGAGGTCGGAATTCGTGGCCAGCTTGACGGTGGGCGCCGGGCGGGACCCGAACACCGAGCCGCGGCCGGTGGTGAACGCGATGATGTTGGCGCCGCCGGCGACCATGCCGGTGGCCGACACCGGGTCGTAGCCGGGAGTGTCCATGAAGACGAACCCCTTCTCGGTGGGAACCGCGGCGTAGTCGACGATCTCGGCGAGCGGGCTGTGCCCGCCCTTGGCCACCGACCCCAGCGACTTCTCCAGGATGGTGGTGATGCCGCCGGCCTTGTTGCCGGGGGAGGGGTTGCCGTCCAGGGTGGCCCCCAGGCTGGTGGTGTACTCCTCCCACCATTCGATGCGGTCCAGCAGCCGCTTGCGGACCACGTCGTCGACGGCCCGGTCGGCGAGCATCTGCTCGGCGCCGTAGATCTCGGGGGTTTCACCCAACATGCTCGTCGCGCCGAGGGCGACCAGGTAATCGCTGGCCACGCCGAGCGCCGGGTTCGCGGTCAGCGCGGACCAGGCGTCCGAGCCACCGCACTGCATGCCCAGCACCAGGTTCTCCACGCCGACCGGGGTGCGGGTCGTGCCGCGCAGCCGATCGGCCATCGCCCGGACCTGGCGGACGCCCTCGCTCACCGCGGCCTTGGTGCCGCCGGCGTCCTGAATCGTGAACGACGAGAGCGGCAGCGTGGCCGGCAGGTTCATCTCGTCGACCAGGCCGCGCATGGCGTTGATCTCGCAACCCAGCCCGATGACGATCAGCCCGCCGATGTTGGGATGCTGTGCGTAGCCGGTCAGGGTGCGCCGCAGGACCTCCCAGCCCGGCCCGGAATCGGCCATGCCGCACCCGGTGTGGTGGGTCAGCCCGATGACGCCGTCCACCCCCTCCGGGTACAGCTCGGCGATCTCGTCCTCGGTGCGGCGGACGATCAGCTTGGCGACGGTGGCCGAGCAGTTCACCGACGTCAGCACGCCGATGTAGTTGCGGGTGGCGACCCGGCCGTCCGCGCGGACGATGCCGTCGAAGGTGCGCGGCAGGTCGTCCGGGACCGCCGGCACTACGGCCGACTCGTGGGCGGACGTGGCCAGGGCGGTGGCGTTCTCCGGCATGGTCAGGTTGTGCGTGTGCACGTGCTCGCCCGCCTCGATCGACCGGCTGGCCATGCCGATGACGTGGCCGTACTTGCGGACCAGGGCGCCGGGGGACAGCGGGCGCAGGGCGATCTTGTGGCCGCGGGGGATGTCGGTACGGGCGACGGTGCCGGCGGCCGGTGCGCCCTCGGGAACGGGTTCCAGGGCGATGGCGACGTCGTCGTCGACGCCGAGGTGCAGCAGGCGGGCGGTCATGCGGGCTCCTTGAATAGACGTGGGCGACAACGGCACGCGCGTCATCGCGACTGGTGGTCAGGTGCGAAATAGGTTGCGGTGGCGCGGGATCAGACGGTGAGCTGGGACCGGGCGGTCGAACCGCGGACCACCAGTTCGGTGGGCAGGGGGGACGGGTCCGCCGGTGGGGCGTTCGATTCGATGGCGTCGAGGATCCGGTCGACCGCGAGGTGACCGGCCTCGGCGCGCGGGAAGCGCACCGTGGTCAGCGGCGGGTAGGACATCCGGGCCAGCAGGATGTCATCGAAGCCGACGACGCTGATGTCCTCGGGCACCCGCATGCCGTAGCCGTGCAGGCGGTGCATCAGACCGATGGCGATGACGTCGTTGTAGGCGGCGACGGCGGTGACCTCGGCCAGCAGGACGGCGTCGGCGGCCGACTCACCACCCTCGACCGAGGCCGCGAAGCTGCCCAGCTCGACCAGTTCCAGCTCGTACTCCGCCGCCGCGGACCGGCAGCCGGCGAGCCGGTGCCGGTGCGACCAGCTCGATTCCGGGCCGCCGACGTACCCGATCCGCCGGTGACCCAGCGCCCGCAGGTGCCGGATGGCCTGCCGGGTGCCACCGGCGTTGTCGACGGCGATCGACGGGATGCCGGGGCAGACCCGGTTGATCGTCAGCACCGGCACCGACTCGGCCAGGGCGGCCACCTCGGCATCGGTGACCGTGGCGCCGCACAGCACGATGCCGTCGACCTGCGGCGCCAGCGCGGTGGCCATCTCCATCTCGGTCACCGGATCCTCGCCGGCGTCGGCCAGCAGGGTGGTCAGCGACCGCTGGTGGGCGCGGGCTCCGATGGCCTTGACGACGTCCGGGAAGAACGGGTTGGCCAGGTCCGGGACGATCACGCCCAGGTTGCCGGTGCGCCCGGTGGTCAGGCTGCGGGCGGCCCGGTTGGGCTGGTAGCCCAACCGCAGCACCTGCTCCATGATGCGGGCGCGGGTCTGCTCGTCCACCCGGTCGGCCCGGCTCAGCGCCCGGGAAACCGTCGAGGTCGACACCCCGGCCGCCTTGGCGACGTCGGCGATGGTGACGGCCACGGTGCCTCCCTGCATTCCGATCGACTGGACGCATCAAGCATGCAACCGCTTGCACGATTCGTCAAGAGCTTGGTCAAAACTTGCCGGAAAGGCCCGCTGGTTGGGGGCGGCTGGCCGGATACAGCGTGTGATCGAGCTCTATTGCAAGCCATTGTGGTGCAGACGTAGTGGCAAAGCGCAGGCCAGTGGGGAACTTCTCGGATGGGTCTTGCGCTGGTCGGCAAGTGTGTGCAACCGTTCCCGCATAGTTGCTCCCATGTTCGGGCCGATTCGCCGA
>JBIOVW010000049.1:0-6648 GCA_044867945.1 Nakamurella sp.
CCGAACCCTTCTCCGCCGTGTCCAGCATCAGCTCGCGCAGGCGCCGCGTCGGTTCCTCGTCCGGGGAGATCGCGCGGGTGCCCGACACCGACGACACCGCGGCCAGCAGCACGGGCACGCACCCTGCGCCCAGATGCTCGGGCCGGAACCGGAAGTCGTCCACCCGGTACCTGGCCGCGGTGAGCAGCCGGACCAGGTCCTCGGTGCGTTCGGCGTACCGGCCGAGCCAGAACATGTCCTCCAGCACGCGCGGTGACGCGGTCGATTCGACGGGCTCCGGCGCGACCAGCGGACCCTCGTACAGCCAGACCCGACCGTCGCGCCGGTCGGGTGCCTCGGCCCGGCCCGACCGCACCCACACGTCCTTGGCCACGCTGGTCCGGCCGCGCCCGGCGGAGGTCAGTTCACCGTCCTGGACGCGGCCCAGCGAGCCCGGCATGGCGACGTATCCGGAGCCGTGGGCGACGGTGAACAGCCGCAGGCTGACCTGACCCGCAGTCAGGCCGTCCGGGGTGGCCATCGGCGCCTCGGAGAACGGAGCGAGCTCCTGGCCCACCCACCGCGTCGGTTCGGCCTCGATCCTGGCCCGCCAGGTGCCCAGCTCGTCGCGGCTCATCATCGCCGGGAACACCGAGCCGGCCCTGGTGGTCGACCGCAGCACCATCCGGTCCAGGTTGGCCAGCACGTGCCCGCGACCGGCGTCGTCGCCGCACCAGAACGTCGGCACCGACCGGACCTTCAGGCTCTCCCCGAGCACGGCGCGACCCAGCTTGGGCAGGAACGGAATGAATCCCGGATTCTCCAGGACGCCGCTGCCCAGGGTGTTCACCACGGTGACCGTGCCGCGGCGGCAGGCCTCGGCCAACCCGACGACGCCGAGCCGGGAGTCCGGCCGCAGATCCAAGGGGTCGGACCAGGCGGCATCCACCCGGCGGACCACCACGTCCACCGGCTCGAACCGGCCCATCGAGAGCATCCACAGCCGGCCACGGCGGATGGTCAGGTCGGCGCTCTCCACCAGCGGCACACCCAACAGCGAGGCGAGCATCGCCTGGTCGAACGCCGTCTCCGAATGGGTGCCGGGGGTGAGCACGACGACGCGCGGGTCCTGCGCCTCGCCGGGGGCGACCGACGCCAGCGCCGACCGCATGGTGTGGAAGAACGCGGACAAACCGCGCGGGGCGGTGCGCCGGAACAGATCGGGCAGCACCTTGGACACCGCCCGCCGATCGGCCATCGCATAGCCGGCGCCGGACGGCGCCTGGGTGCGGTCGCCCAGCGCCTGGAACTCACCGGTGACGTCCCGGCACACGTCCAACGCGTGGAAGAACAGCTGGTGCGCACCCGGGATGACGATGCCGTGCGCGGGACGCAGGTAGTCCGGGTGCTGGTAAACGAGTTCGGGTGGCAGCAAACCGTTCTCGACCAGCTTGCCCGGGCCGTACAGGTCGGTCAGCACGGCGTCCAGCAGGGTGGAGCGCTGGATCAGGCCGGCCTCCAGCCGGGCCCATTCGGCCTCGCCCACCACCAACGGCAGCGGGTCGAGGTGCCAGCGCTGGGGACCGGCCGGCGTGGCGTCCGGGTGCGACCCCACCGCGTCGACGGGTGTGTAGGTGACGCCGTCGTCCTCCAACAACCGGTCGACCTGACCGGCAAGGCCGGAAAGACCCACCTCGCCGATGGCGTCTATCTCGGCGGCCAGTTCCGTCCAGCCGGGCAGCAGACTGCCCTGGCTGCCGGTCATCTCGTCGTACCGGTGCGGGTCGCCGACGCCGGGGGTGAACATGCCGCTGCGCGCCAGATAGGTCTGGACCAGGGACGCCCGGGCGGATGGCGAGCCGGTTGGCGGCACGTGCAGCGGCAGATTCAGCGGGCCCGTCATCGTCATCGACAGATGGCCCTGGCCCGGCGCAGATCGAGCATGCCCGGGGCGTTGTGGTCGACCGCGAGCAGCCCCGCGCGTTCCCGCAGCAGGTTGATGTCGATCTCACCCGGGCTGTGCCCGGCCGCATCGAACCGTCGGGTACGCCGGGACTCCGCCTCCATCGCGTTCACCGGTGGGTGGTCGTAGCTGCGACCACCCGGATGCGACACGTGGTACGTCGCTCCGCCCAGGGACAGCCCGCTGACGGCGTCGACCACGTCGAACACCAGCGGCGAGTCCGGCGGAATGGTCGGATGCAGCGAACTCGGCGGCTGCCAGGCCCGGTACCGGATGCCGGCGACCAGCAGGCCCGGTACTCCGGTCGGCTGCAGCGGCACCGGATAACCGTTGCAGGTCACCCACACCTGTCCGGGTCCGGACGCGCCGGTCAGGCTGACCTGCAGCCGCTCGACCGAGGAGTCCACGTACCGGGCGGTGCCGCCGGCGGTGGCCTCCTCCCCCAGCACGCGCCAGGGTTCGATCGCCCAGCGCAACTCCAGGCCCAGCCCGCCGACCGAAACCGTGCCCAACCGGGGGAAGCGGAACTCGAAGAACGGGTCCAGCCAACTGGTCCGGAAGTCGATGCCGTGCGCGCGCAGATCCGCTGCCACTTCGGCAATGTCGGCAATCACGTAGTGCGGCAACAGGAATCGGCCGTGCAGGTTGTCGCCGTGCCGGATCAACGGCGCGCGCAGCGGCTCATCCCAGCACCGGGACACCAGCGCCCGCACGAGAAGCGCCTGCACCAAGGCCATCTGGGCATGCGGCGGCATCTCGAACCCGCGCAGCTCGAGCAGCCCGAGCCGGCCGCGCGCCGAATCCGGACTGTACAGCTTGTCGATGCAGAACTCGGCACGATGGGTGTTGCCGGTGAGGTCGGTGAGCAGGTGCCGCAGCGCCCGATCCACCACCCAGGGCGCCACCGAGCCGTCCGGCCGGACCTGCCGGGCGATCTCGCCGAACGCGATCTCCATCTCGTACAACGACTCCGGCCGACCCTCGTCGGCCCGCGGGGCCTGCGACGTCGGGCCGACGAACTGCCCGGAGAACAGGTACGACAACGACGGGTGCCGCTGCCAGTGGGTGAGCAGAGAGACCAGCAGGTCCGGCCGACGCAGCAGCGGCGACTCGGCGGGACTCGCGCCGCCGACGGTGATGTGGTTGCCGCCGCCGGTGCCGCGGGGGCTGCCGTCGACGGCGAACGTCTCGGTGCCGAGCCGGCTCAGCCGCGCCTGCTCGTACAACGTTGTCGTCAGCGCGACCTGTTCGTCCCAACCGGCCACCGGCTGGACGTTGACCTCGATGACGCCGGGGTCCGGGGTGACCGACAGGGTCTTCAGCCGCGGGTCGTTCGGCGGCGGGTAGCCCTCCAGCACCAGCGGCAGGCCCAATGTCGACGCGGCGTGGTCGATCGCCCCGATCAGCTCAACCCACGGCTCGAGCTCCTCGATCGGCGGCAGGAACACATGGATCAAACCGCCGCGGGCCTGCACGACCAGTGCGGTGACGGGCGCGCCGTCCGCCTCGACGACCACAGCGCGGGGCCGGCCGGCGGACGAGACCGGCAGCGCCGGCCTGGCGACCAGCGGATCCGGGTCGGTCGGCGGCTCCGGCGGCCGCCAGGAGATCGCGTCCAGCGGCAGCCGCAGGCCGGCCGGCGAATCACCTGGCAGCAGCACGATCCGGCCGCGACGCAGCCGCCAGTCGGCGCTGGCCCAGCCGACGGTGGCGGCCGCGGCCGGACGGACCGCCGGAGCCGGCACCTCGTCCTCGTCCTGCTCGGCCTCGTCCTGCTCGGCCTCGTCCGGGGTCAGCTCGGCCGACAGCCGGTGCAGCGGCAGCACGAAGGCGGTCGGTTTGGTGACCGACCCGTCCAGCCGGGCCAGTAGTTCGACCCGGGCATCCGGGGTGTCCTCGTCCAGATCCCCGGTGACCGGTTCCCCGGCCGGCATCCGCACCAGCGCGGACAACTTGGCCAACGCATCCTCGTAGGCCGGCCGAACCTGCGACCGGGGCAGGCCGAACCAGTCGGCGATGACCTCGGTGAAGGCGCCGGCGTCGGCCACGGTGGCGTCCCGGCGCCCGTGGCTCACGACCCCGGCGATCCCGGCGGCCCCGATGCGGTCCGCGGACTCGGTCGACTCGGCCGCCCACGGATCGGCGAACAGCGACTGGTCCGTCCACAGCGGGGTGCCGTCGGCCCGCCAGTGCAGCACGATCTGCCAGCGTGGCAGCGGCTCCCCCGGGTACCACTTGCCCTGGCCGCGATGCACGACCCCGTTGGGCGCATAGATGCCGCGTAGCCGCTGGGCCAGCACCCCGGCCCGTTCCCGCTTCTGCGGGCCGTCGGCGGCGGTGGTCCACTCCGCGGCGGTCAGGTCGTCGATGGACACGAACGTCGGCTCACCGCCCATGGTGAGCCGCACGTCCGAATCCTCCAGCCGGCGGTCGACCTCGCGGCCCACCTTCAGCACAGCGGCCCACTGTTCGGCGGTGTAGGGCAGGGTGACCCGCGGATCCTCGTGCACCCGCCGGACGATGTTGGAGTACTCCAGGATGGTCTGCGTGATGTCGGTGGCGCCGGTGATCGCGGCCGCGGTCGACGGGTGCGGCGTCGCCGACAGCGGGATGTGCCCCTCCCCGGCGAACAGGCCGGACGTCGGGTCCATGCCGATCCAGCCGGCGCCCGGGATGTACACCTCGGCCCAGGCGTGCAGGTCGGTGAAGTCGGCAGCCGGGCCGGACGGGCCGTCCAGCGACGGGACGTCCGAGGTCAGTTGGACCAGATAACCGGAGACGAACCGGGCGGCCAGACCAAGTTCGCGCAGCAGCGAGACGAGCAACCAGGCCGAATCCCGGCAGGAACCGATAGCGGTGGTCAGCGTGTGGTCCGGGGTCTGCACGCCCGGCTCCATCCGGACCGAGTACCCGACGGACCGCTGCACCGCGGCGTTCAGCTGCACCAGGAAGTCCACGATCCGGGTCCGGTCGGCGATCGTGAAGTCCTTGAGCCACCCCCTGACCAGCGGCCCCGGCCCGCTGCCCGGGTCGCCCTCGTCGACCGGCCGCAGGTACGGCTCCAAGTCGGCGGCCAGCTCCGGCGGATAGGTGAAGCCGTAGTGCTCGGCGTAGTCCTCGATGAAGAAGTCGAACGGATTCACCACCGCGAGGTCGGCGACCAGCCCGACGGTGATGGTCAGCCCGTGCGCCCGTTCCGGGAACACCAGCCGGGCCATGAAGTTGCCGAACGGGTCCTGCTGCCAGTTCACGAAGTGGTTGGCCGGCTCGACGGTCAGCGAATACGACTCGATCTTCGTCCGTGAGTGCGGCGCCGGCCGGAGCCGCACCACATGCGGATGGATCGTGACCAGACGGTCGAAGCGGTAGGTCGTGCGGTGTTCCAGCGCCACCTTGATGCCCACGCTGCTCCCTTCGCCCACGTCCGGCTGGTCGCACACTCTATGCACGTCGTGTTTCGGCCGTGGTACGGCCGAGCACACCCACCGGTCACCGCGGTGTCGGATCGGCCGGTTTCGGGGGTGGGGGCACGAAGTCGACGCCGGCCTCCCTCCGCTGCTCCCGGGTGATCGGCGCGGGCGCCGCGGTGAGCGGGTCGTAGCCACCGCCGGACTTGGGGAAGGCGATCACCTCGCGCAGCGACGCCGCCCCGGCGAGCAGCATGGTGATCCGGTCCCAGCCGAAGGCGATGCCGCCGTGCGGCGGCGCGCCGAAGGTGAACGCCTCAAGCAGGAAGCCGAACTTGGCCCTGGCCTCCTCCGGAGTCAGGCCCATCACCTCGAACACCCGCTCCTGCACGTCGGCGCGGTGGATACGGATCGAGCCGCCGCCGATCTCGTTGCCGTTGCAGACGATGTCGTAGGCGTAGGCCAGCGCCGAGCCCGGGTCGGTGTCGAAGGTGTCAAGGCACTCGGGCTTTGGCGCGGTGAAGGCATGGTGCACGGCGGTCCACGTGCTGCCCGCCCCGCCGACGGACACGTCGTCCGTTTCCTCCACCCGCTCGAACAGGGGGGCGTCGACGACCCACACGAACGACCACGCGTCCTCGTCGATCAGTCCGCCGCGCCGGCCGATCTCCAAGCGGGCCGCGCCCAGCAGCTCCTGGCTGCCCCGGCGGGCGCCGGCGGCGAAGAACACCGCGTCACCCGGCTCGGCGCCGACCGTCTTGGCCAGGTTGGCCCGCTCGTCCTCGGAGATGTTCTTGGCCACCGGACCGCCCAGCGAGCCGTCCTCCGCGATCGTGACGTAGGCCAGCCCGCGGGCACCGCGTTGCTTGGCCCATTCCTGCCAGGCGTCGAATCCCCGGCGCGGGGTGCTCGCGCCACCCTTCTGCACGACGGCGCCCACATAGGGGGCCTGGAACACCCGGAACGGGGTGCTTGAGAAATACTCGGTCAGTTCGGTGATGGGCAGGTCGAACCGCAGGTCGGGCTTGTCCGAGCCGTACCGGTTCATCGCGTCGGTGTGGGTCATCCGCGGGATCGGCAGGGTGACCTCGTGCCCGATCAGCCGCCACAGCGCGCCGATCACCTGCTCACTGATGGCGATGACGTCGTCCTGGTCGACGAAGGACATCTCCATGTCCAGCTGGGTGAACTCCGGCTGCCGGTCGGCGCGGAAGTCCTCGTCCCGGTAGCAGCGGGCGATCTGGTAGTACCGCTCCATCCCGGCGACCATCAGCAGCTGCTTGAACAGTTGCGGCGACT